>JAOAGL010000001.1:300000-492117 GCA_026415775.1 Patescibacteria group bacterium | reverse complement strand
TTTTTGAACGGTATCAATAGTCGGGCTTTGTATCCCGCCTGATTCAATTTTAATAATGGTGGCGTGAGCCACATCGGCCAATCTGGCGAGCTTGTCTTGCGACAACCCCCTTTCTTTCCTGTGTTTCTTTATATTTTTGGCGATTGTTGTTGTCTTTGACATTGTAATATGATAGTATCTATATTAGAATATAGATAGTAAATTATCGTTCAATGATTATCTATACTTCTATGATACTAGATTTCAATAAATTAGTAAATGGGAGTTCTTTATCGTTGCCCGCGTATGGGCGGGAGGGACAAGGGCAACACCTTTTCTTGCGGCACTTTTTGCGAAGCAAAAAACGAAATTCGGCGGCGGAAAAGCGAGGGCGGGCAAAAATTCCTTGCCCCAACCCCCTTCTTTTTTGCCCGCCCGAGCGTAATTTTTTAGAAATCAGCGTCGGGATTGTCTTTGAAAAAAGTTCGAATTTTGTTCAGGACAGACAGCCAATTTGTAAAGTTTCGGTTTCCCGCCTCGCTCGGGGCTTCGCCCCTCGCTATGGCGGACGAATTTTCAGGCAATTTCCAAACAAGTCAATCTTTTTTCGCCCGAAAGGTGAAAGCAAAACGGCAATTTATCCGCCGAAGACGGATTGCCCGAAAGCGAGTACAAATTAAGATATAAAACAATATGAAATACTTTCTTTACGCTAGAAAATCAACGGACGAGCCGGACAGGCAAATTCTTTCCATTGAAGCTCAAATAACGGAACTGAAAGAATTTGCCGAGCGGGAAAATCTGGAAATAAAGGAAACATTTATTGAATCGCAGACCGCTAAAGTTCCGGGCCGTCCGATTTTCAACGAAATGATAAAACGGATTGAGTCCGGCGAGGCCAGCGGAATTTTAGCGTGGCACCCCGACAGATTGGCGAGAAATAGCATAGACGGCGGACAAATAATTTATCTCATAGACACCGCTAAAATTCTCTCGCTAAAATTCCCGACCTTTTGGTTTGATCTAACCCCGCAGGGAAAATTTATGTTGAATATCGCTTTTGGGCAGTCAAAATACTACATTGATAATCTTTCAGAGAATGTAAAAAGAGGGTTGAGGCAAAAAGTCAGGCGGGGCGAACAATCGGGCGTGGCCATAACCGGATATCTCAACGATAAAGTGAATCATAAAATCGTTCCCGACCCGGAAAGATTTTCGCTCGTCAGAAAAATGTTTGAACTTTACGCCACCGGCGAATATTCTCTGAAAGATTTAAGAAATAAAATGACTTCTCTGGGTTTGATTAGCCGAAACGGCAAAGTTTTTACCATTTCCAATATTCAGATGTTTTTGAAAAATCCTTTTTACTACGGGGCTTTTTATTTCAACGGCGAACTGCATCGGGGAATTCATAAGCCAGCGATTTCAAAGAAACTTTTTGATAAATGCCAAGAAGTTATGGCGCAAAAAGCCCACAAAATGAAGCGAGGCCAAAAGGAATACACTTTCCGCTCGCTTTTGAAATGCGGGGAATGCGGCTGTTCCATAACTTCGGAAACTCACAAGGGACATAACTATTACCGATGCACCAAAAAGAAACAAAACTGCTCGCAAAAATACATTCGCGAAGAACTTTTGGCCGAACAGATTTCAAACTTGATTCAAAAAGTTTCTTTGCCTTCGGCTTGGACTAAAAAGATGATTTCGGAACTGGATAAAGAAAAAGAGGAAAATGCCCAAGCCGACAGGGCTTTCGCTCAGAATCTAAAATCTCAAATTGCGGTGCTTGATGAAAAACTGGATAAACTTTTAGACCTTCAATTATCGGGCGTGATTTCCACCGAAGAATACGCCGCCAAAAAACAAAAAATTCTCAACCAAAAAATTGAGATTTCCGAAAAGCTGAAAGATTTTGAGCGAAAGGGCAATCGCTGGCTCGAACTTTGCCGAAACTTCATTTTAACGGCTAATCAAGCCCAAATTGCCGCTTTGCGGGGAAATTTTTCTGAAAAGAAAAATTTCCTCAAAAGGATTGGCTCGAACCTGCTCCTGCGGGATCGGAAGGTTTTTGTAGAATACAAAAACCCTTGGAAATTGCTTGAAAATTCGTCCGCCGAAGCGAGGGGCGAAGCCCCGAGCGAGGCGGGAAACCGAAACTTTACAAATTGGCTGCCGGGCTTGGATTCGAACCAAGATTAACGGCTCCAAAGGCCGCTGTCCTACCGTTAGACGACCCGGCAAGTAAGTTTAATTATATTGAAAAACTGAAAATTAGCAAGACTAACGTCGTGTAATTGTGAAAGTTCCGTCGCTATTTTTGGTTAAAGTATAATCTCTGCCATAATCATCTTCAAAATCGGCTTTTCCAACGCGACTGGCTTCATGAAAAAAAACAACCACTTCATTTTGATCCAATCTGTCTCTTAAATAAGCAAAGCCGTCATATGCTGTTTCATCGTCATAACTGAGATAATAACCATAAAGTGAATCTTTCTGAATCATATTGATAATTTTTATTTCGACCCTTCACAATATTGAATAACAATTAATTCCAAAGGAAGGGTAGGAAGAGGCGAATATTTAATTTGTTCTTTAATTCTGATTAATAAATCAATGATTTTTTGAAGATCGTTTTGAGAAAAACTTTGGCTTAATTGTTGAATTTTAATAAACTGATCGGGCGTAAATTCATCTTTTATAAGATTTTCTATCTGTGGATTAATTTTTAATAAAAGGATTTGACGTAAGATTTTTAATAACAAGCGACTAAAATTAATTAAATCAGCACCATTTTCATAAATTTTATTAATGAAAATTAGAGCGTTTTTAGCATCTTTTTGTAAAAGATAATTAAGAAATTCGGCAATTTTTTCAAAATTAATATGACCAAGAATTTCTTCCAAAACATTTAAATCAATTTCTTTGTAGCCAAGACTAATAAGTTGGTCAAGCAAGGATTCAGCATCACGCAAACTGCCTTCGGCGGCCAAAGCAATTTCTTTAAGCGCTTCGGGAGTAATTTTAATTTTTTCAGCATCGCTTAATTTTTTAAGGCGTTCCATTATGTCGGCGATGGACAATTTTTTAAAATCAAATCGCTGAGTGCGAGAAATAATTGTTGCAGGTAATTTTTCTGGTTCGGTGGTGGCTAAAATAAAAAGAGCATGAGTTGGTGGTTCTTCTAATGTTTTAAGGAGAGCATTAAAGGCTTCTTTAGTAAGCATATGTACTTCATCAATAATAAAAACTTTGTATTTTGATTTAATAGGCGCAAAACGAATGCCGTCTTTTAAATTTCTAATTTCATCAATGCCGCGATTAGAAGCAGCATCTATTTCAATTAAATCAAGTGAGCGATTCTCGTTGATTTCAATACAGGATTGGCATTGATTACATGGTTCAAACTCATTATCTTTTCGATTTTCGCAATTTAAAGATTTAGCAAATAATCGGGCAATCGTTGTTTTTCCTGTACCGCGTTGACCACAAAAAAGATAAGCGTGTGAAATGCGTTTGGTTAGCAATGCATTAGTTAATGTTTGAACAATCGGTTTTTGTCCAATTAATTCAGCAAAAGTTTTTGGGCGATAGCGTCGATATAAAGCCAAGTAAGACATAACATTTTTATTTTAACTTTTTTTCTGTCAAAAGCAAAGAATAATTGCTAAAAAATATTTTTCTGATAAAATGAGGAGTAAATTTATGAGAAAAAAATTATTATGGATAGGGGTTACTGCTGTTATTATTTTAGCAGGTATTTTATTTGCATTTATTTTTAAAATTTTTGATATTAATCGTCTTTCTTTTGTTTTTAATACCGAAGGGCAGATTATTAATTTAAATGAAAAGGAAAATTTACGTTTAGAGAATCCGCCAAAAATTATTAAAGGTATTTATTTAACTGCTTATACAGCTGCCGATTCAAAAAGGGTTAATGAATTGATTAATTTAATAAAAGAGACAGAATTGAATGCAGTTGTTATTGATATTAAAGATTATAGTGGTTATATTCTTTTTGATACTCAATCTGATTATTTAAAAAAGTTCGGAACAGAAAAAATTATTATTAAAAATCTCGAAGGCTTGATTAAAAAATTACATCAAGAGGGAATTTATACTATTGCAAGAATTACTGTTTTTCAAGATCCGGTTTTGGCAAAAAATAGACCAGATTTAGCAGTAAAAAGCAAAACAACAAAAATGTCATGGAAAGATAGAAAAGGATTGTTATGGCTTGACCCGGCATCGGTTGAAGTTTGGAATTATATTTTTGTTATTTCAAAAGTAGCCACGCGATTAGGGTTTGACGAATTAAATTTTGATTATATTCGCTTTCCTTCGGATGGTAATTTAGATGATATGGAATTTCCTTTTTATGATAAACAAAAACCTAAAAATGAAGTAATAAAAGAATTTTTTCAATATCTTTCACAAAACTTAAGGCCTTGGGGTATTAAAATCTCAGCGGATTTATTTGGATTGGCAACCGTGAATGATGGAGATTTAGGAATAGGACAAGCCTTGGAAGACTCTTTACTTTATTTTGACTATATTTGCCCCATGGTTTATCCATCACACTATGCTAATGGTTTTATTGGCTATCAAAATCCCGCAGCCTATCCTTATGAAATAATAAAATATTCTTTAGAAACAGCTAAAAAGCGAATGGAAAATTTCAAAAATGAAATGCTAAAAAATGGAGAAAATAATTTAAAATTTGCTCAATTAAGACCTTGGTTGCAAAGTTTTGATTTGGGTGCGACATATGATGCGAATATGATAAAAAAACAAAAACAAGCTGTTTATGATTCGCTGTGTCCTCAAGAGAATGATTGCGTTTGGTATAATGGTTGGCTTTTGTGGGACCCAAAAAATATTTATATTCCTCAGTCGCTTGAGGAAAATAACTAATTTATGAAACTTTATATTATTGCCACTCCCATTGGTAATTTAGAAGATATAACTTTGCGAGCGCTGAAAATTTTAAAATCGGTTGATTATATTTTATGTGAAGATACCAGGCATTCATTAAAGCTGCTAAGGCATTATCAGATTGAAAAGCCACTAATTTCTTATCATCAACATAGTCAATTAAAAAAAATTGATGAAATAATTAATCTTTTAAAGAATGGGAAAAATTTGGCGTTAATTTCTGATGCGGGAACGCCAGGAATTTCTGATCCGGGTAATAAATTAATAAAGGAAGTTTTAAAAGCAATTCCAGAAGTTGAAATTATTCCTATTCCCGGTCCAAGTGCCATGCTTTCGTTGGCGAGCGTGAGCGGGATGAATACAGATAAATTTATATTTTTAGGATTTCCTCCGTCTAAAAATAAAAGAAAAAAATTTTTTGAAGAGATAAAAAATTATTCTTATCCCGTTATTATTTATGAATCGCCTTATCGATTAATTAAAACTTTAGAAGAAATTAAAAGCGTTATGCCGTTAGCAAAGGTGGTAGTAGGAAAAGAATTAACAAAGATTTATGAGAAAATTTATCGGGGTTCGATGGAACAAGTAATTAAGGAAATTAAGAAAGATGGCATGAGGGGTGAGTATACCATTATTATTTTTAATCTTGACAGAAAAATTTAAAAAGATAACCTTAAAAAAGGTTATTTAAAAATAAAATTTAATAAAAAGGAGGAGTACAATGGCTTTTTTTGTTTGTGTGGTAGAAAAAGATTTAAGAATGGAAGAGGCGGTTTTTACAACGCGGATGTATTGGTTTACGAAAGCGATTGAAAAAGAATCAAAAGTAAAGATGAAGCTGATTTTTCATTTTGATAAAGGTAAGATTTCTTGGGCGGAAATACGCCCTCGAAAACAGAAACATCCTCTTGTTGTAAAACGAGGGGGATTAACTGTGATATCATTTTTTAAAAATGAATAGGGGCCTTAACGGCCCTTTTGTTTTATTATTTTAAAAATTAATGTATAATAGTTATAATATTTAGTTTAAAGGTCATTATTGATTTAAAACTATGAGCTTAGAAAAATTTCCAAAACCAAAAAAAGAAGAGCAAAATTTATCTGGAGAAAAATTAATGGATTTATATGAAGAAGATGAAGCAGAAAAATTAGAGAAGATGCGAGCAGAATTTGAGGTCAAATATCGAAAAATGATAGAAGAAAATAAATTGGATGAAGAAGACAAAAAAGAAATCGAATCCCTTAAAAGTGATATTTTAACAGGCAATCCAAATCTTTCGCCTGAAGAATTAGAACAAGAAGCCAAAGAATTATGGATTCATGTTAAAGCTGATCAAGAGTTGAATATTCGAGTTAATGAAGAAAGAGAAAGAGAGGAGAGGATATTGAAGTAATTTAAAAGTCAGGATTAAATTAAAGTTTTATAATTCCACCTCTTAGAGTGGTATTATTTTTTTGTGGACCGTAGCGGATTCGAACCGCTGACCTCCTCATTGCAAATGAGGCGCTCTGGCCAACTGAGCTAACGGCCCATCAATTATTAGATTTTAGCAAAAAGCTTGATTTTTTCAAGAATGGCTATTAAAAATAATTTTATGCTATAATAAAAAATATGTCTGAGGTTCAAAATAAATTGTATAGATTTCTTGCTAAATATTACCAGAGAGAAGAGCAAAATATCAAAAACCTTAATGAAAAAATTAAAAACGAAAAACTAAATCGGCAATATATTTTTTATGGCGATTATATTTTATCTCAGGTTAAAAAACAAATAATCAATTTGCTTAAAAGCAGTTTTCCTAATTTAGAGATAAATGATCTTCTAATTGAGGAGCCGCCGTTTCATATTAAAGCCGATTTTTGTTTTGCTTGTTTTGATTTAGGAAAACAACTAAAAAAATCACCCTTACTTTTAGCTGAAGAAATTGCCGAAATTATTAATATAAATTCTCAAGACCTTTTTATTCAATCTGCTCAAGCTACAGCCGCTTATGTTAACTTAAATCTAAAACCAGAAATTTATTCTAGTGTATTAAGACAAATTTTAGAAATGAATGATAAATATGGCGAAAGCGATTTAAATAAAGATAAAATAGTTTTAATTGATTATTCTTCACCAAATATTGCCAAACCCATCGGCTTGAATCATTTGCCATCAACTATTATTGGACAAGTATTGGGAAATATTTATTGGCAAACTGGTGCGAGTGTTATTAGACATAATTATTTAGGTGATTGGGGAACAAATTTCGGTGCTTTGTTATGGGCTTATTTACATTGGGCTGATGAGCAAAAAATAAAAGCCTCGCCGGCTAGAGAATTAAAAAATCTATATGTTCGTTTTTTTGAGGAGGCAACTCAGAATGAGAAATTAATAGATGAGGCAAGAGAGATGTTTAAAAAATTAGAAGAAGGAGATAGTAAATTGTTAAGCTTGTGGAAAAAAATCAGAGATTTAAGCATTAAAGATTTTGAAAAAGTTTATAAACAATTAGGGATTAAATTCGATACTTATTTGGGAGAAAGTTATTTCTTGGAAAATATAGACAAAATTATTGATGAAGTATTAGACAAACAAATTGCTAAAAAAGGCGATGATTTATCAATAATTGTAGACTCATTGAATAATTTACCCTCTTTTCTATTAAGAAAAGCAGATGGGACAACTTTATATTTAACTCGTGACTTGTCAGCTTTAAAAATGCGTTTAGAGAAATTTAATGCCGACGTTATTTTATATGTTGTAGGCAGTGAACAATCTTTACATTTTCAACAACTTTTTGCTTTAGCTGAAAGGTTGGGATATTTAACCGAGAATAAAAAAGCTTATCATGTTCCATTTGGTTTAATTTTAATTGATGGCAAAAAAATGGCGACAAGAAAAGGCAGTTTAATTGAAATGGAAGATTTATTAAATGAAGCAGTGGAAAGAGCAAAATCAATTGTTGTTAAAAAGAATTCATCAGTCAAAGAAAAAAAATTATTAAAAATTGCTGAAATAATAGGAATTGGTGCGGTTGTTTATAATAACTTACGAAGTTCACGTTTACAAAACATTGATTTTAATTGGGAGAGAGTTCTAAATTTTGAATCAGCCAGCGCGCCTTATCTCCAATATAGTTGTGTACGTATAAAGTCGATATTAAAAAAATTAGAATTATCTAATAAAGAAATATTTTTGCCGCAACAGATAATTTTTGAAAATAATTTGGAGTTTCAATTAATGAAAAAGTTAATGTTATTTCCCGATATTATTTTGCGTGTTCAATTAGAAAACGCTCCTCATTACCTTTGTAATTATTTAGAAGATATAGCTCAATTATTTAATAAATTTTATGATGAAACATCAATTATTAAAACAACTGATGAAAATTTAAGAAATTCGCGAATCGCACTTATTAAGTCACTTTTGCTGGTTTTAGAAAAAAGTTTAAATTTATTAAATATTCAAGTGCCGGAAATGATGTAAAATTTTTTTAACAAAAAAGCGACTTTTTAAAGTCGCTTTTTTGTTGTTTAAAAACCTTTCTAATTATTCAGTTGGTGTTGGAGATGGAACGGTGGTCGGCGTGGCAGTAGGCGATGGTGCAGCTGCTCTTTTTCTAAAGAAGAATCTTAGAATTCTGCCTAATAACGAAGATGTTTTTTCTTCGGCGTTTAGGTAATTTTGTAAAGCAGTGCGTTGCTCATTTAAGGCATTAATCATTTGCTGAATCAATTGTTTTTCTCCTTCATTGGTTAATTGATTCATTAATTGCTCCAATTGCTGAATCCTTACCTGATTCTGTTCAAGATATTGTTTTATCTTTTCAATGCTTGAATAAGCCGGGCCAAAAATATATTTTAACCAAGCTGGTCGACTATCAATATTTTGAAATTGTTCTTGAATTTGTTGTTGAACTTCTTTTTGTTGACGAGCAATTTCTCTTACTTGTTGTCCGATGCCAGTTATTTCAGTTGTTGTTGCTGAAAGCAATTCTTCAACTCTTTGAGCAACTATGCTCATATTTTCGCGAGCGTTAGCGCTACGAGGATTTTCAGGTTTATTAACGCGAGCTTGTGGGGTGGGAGTGGCAGAAGGAGAAGTAGTTGGTGACGCTGCGTTTATAGCATTTTGTTCGTTTGTTCTCTGTTGGATATTAGTTTCTTCACCGCGACTTTGCACCTGAATTAAATTTTGTTCTTGGATTTGTTGAATGACAGGAATATTAATATTTGTTGGGGTGTGTATTGGTGTTTGATTGTTTTTTTGTTGTTGCGCAGCACCACTATGAACACCCCAAAGAATTATTCCTGCGACAATCATTATTAGCCAAATAATCAGTTTTTTGTCCATAATCGAAAATCATTTATAAAACGACCTTTTAAATTAATTATAATTCAAAAATTAAAAAATAAAAAACGACCTTTTTAATCTCGGTTTACTTGCTACTTTTATTTTCAATTTCAATAAAACGCTTAACAACTTTTGGCCAAGCAGTTAAAGGCTTATCCATTAAAAATGCGCGAGCCTTTTCAGCGGCTTTAATACTTTCTCCTTTTTGATGGCGAATAAAATTAACTAATTCAAAAAAAGATTGAGATGCATTTTCAATAATTTTTGGATAATCTTCTATAAAAAATTGATGAAATAAATTCTGGTATAATTCATCATCTTCCAACTCTTTTTTAAATACTTTTTTGACAAAATTATAAGCGGGATTTTTTCCAGTAAAAATATCAGAAAAAAACTTTTGATTTAAAAACTCTAAAGGAAATTTTTCAATATGGGCGAATATCTCATCTTTAACTCGTTCCAAGACCATTTGCCGCTCTCTTTTTAGATAACTTTTAAGAAGGGTAGTTCTCAATTCAATATTGTTAGGATTTTTAAACGTTTCTTCTATATATAAATCTAAAATAATTTTTTTATTTATTGCTAAGCGTGAAATAGAAAATAATTTTTCAAAAATAGCATTTTTTAAATGTTGCCATTCATGAATTTTAGTGGCAATACCTTGTTTGTCAAAAGCAGGTTGTTTTGAAAGATTAATCACTGTATACAAAACCTCATCCTCTTTAAATTTTGGTGGTTGAGTAAAACCTAAAGAATGAAAATCTTTAATTTTTGTATTGATGGTAATAGGATTGTCGGTTTGATAGTAAATTTTTAAAGCATTATCCGTGTTTGTAAAAATGTCGACATTCATTAAACCCAAAGATACGTCAATATTTTTTCTTTCTTCATCGGGAAAATCTATATTTGTCAAATCTCTTACCAGGGCTAATTTATCAGAATAATTTTTTAGAGCATTTTTAGCATTTTGGCGGTAGTGGTAATAATAATTCAAAAGCATCTCAGCTTTTTTTATTTGCCATTCGCAAAAACCATAGCGATTTTTGTAAATTTCAATCGCTTTTAATAAGAGGTTTTTATCTAAATCTGGGTCATTTTCAAGAAAGTGTTCGATAAGGGCTTGGCATTGAGCCCAGCCATAGCGTTGAGCGTAAAGTTTTTCTTTAAATTCTTGATATTTTTTTCTGCGTTGCTCCTTAGATAAACCAGCTAATTTCTGAAATTCTATTAGAGGATCAAATATTTCAATATTATAATTTTCAATTTTTTGATTAGCGGCAATCAATTGTTCAAGGAGTTCTTTTGCTGAAATTTTAGCGTCCTTTTGGTTGTTGGGGGTTTGCGAGTTAAGGCGTCTTTTTTTCTTTCCATCGATAATTTTTATAACTATTTTTTCATTAGAAAAATCAGGAATTTCTTCCTTTTTATTTTTTGAGAAAGCCGCATTTTCTATTTTCTTTATCATTTTTTTGTCGGGCTGCCGGGAGTTGAACCCGGGTCGCACCCACCCCAAGGGTGTATACTACCGTTGTACTACAGCCCGCGCTGTTAATAAAAATTTATTTTTTCTTTTCCACTTTCTTTTTCAGGGTTTTTATGCAACGAACACAGGCTCTAACTCTTTTACCAGAAGACAATTTAATCCATTGCAGATTTGCTCTGGTTTTTTTAACATTGACCGGATTATATTTACTTCTTACTTTCTTTCGTGCTATACTATATTTATAAGATTTGCCGCACAAAGCACATTGACGCATAATTTTGACAAGAGTTTCATTCGACTAAAACCATTTTACACTAAATTTAGAATTTTTCAAATTTTTTATGACTTTTATTTTAATTTTTCAATTGTTAGTTCTATTATTTTCAGTGATTCTTCATGAGATAAGTCATGGTTATATTGCATATTACTTGGGGGATGATACAGCGAAACAAGCAGGTCGTTTGACTTTTAATCCTATAGCTCATTTAGACCTTTGGGGATCATTTTTATTTCCTTTGTTTTTATATTTTTTAAGCGGTGGCGCTTTTGTTTTTGGGTGGGCCAAACCAGTTCCGTTTAATCCGTTAAAACTAAAAAACCCAAAAAAGAGCATTGGGCTTGTTGGTTTGTCGGGGCCTCTAACCAATTTTTTAATTGCTTTAGTTTTTGCCATAATTTTTCGTCTTATCCATTTTTTTAATATAGCTTCATTGCAGCCGCTTACAGATTTTTTAGGCATTATTATTTATATCAATATTCTTTTAGCCGTTTTTAATCTTGTACCAATACCACCGCTTGATGGTTCGCGTGTTTTATACTCATTTTTACCTGTAAAATACGAGCATTTTTACTGGAATTTAGAGCGATATGGTTTAATGTTGGTAATGCTTTTAGTTTTTTTCGGTTTTCGCTTTATTACGCCCTTAATAGATATTATTTTTAAAATTTTAATCGGCTAAATTAAAAAATTTTTAAATTTTTTGTAAAGCGTGGAAAGTTATCCACAATTTTTATAGTTGAACCAAAAAATTTTCAATTCTAAAATTTTAACAAGAGTAAAAATAAAAGGTCAAAAGATTTTAAATTTTTTCAAAAAATGAAAAATAATATTTTAAAGGTTCAAAAACGAGATGGGTCAATAGTTGATTTTGATGAAAAAAGAATTCACGATGCCCTTTTTAAAGCGTTAACGGCGAGCAAACAAGGCGATGGGAAATTATCTAAAAAATTAACGGCGAAAGTTTTGGAATTTTTAAATCGAAGATTTAAAAAAGATGAAATTCCTCATGTTGAACAAATTCAGGATATCGTTGAGGAGGTCTTAATTTTAGAAGGATTAGTTGAAGCGGCCAAAGCTTATATTTTATATCGTGAACAAAGAAGGAAAATTCGCGAGATGGTAAAGGTTTCTGATGAAGCAGTCGAAGATGTTGATCGTTACTTAGAAAAAATTGATTGGGAGGTTTATGAAAATGCTAATATGACTTATTCTTTACAGGGACTTAATCATTACATTACCTCCCATGTTATTAAAAAATATTGGCTTAATAAAATTTATCCAAAAGAAATTCGCGAAGCTAATGAATCGGGAGATTTTCATTTGCACAATCTTGATACATTGGGCCCTTATTGTGTGGGTTGGGATTTATACGACTTATTAGTCAAAGGTTTTGGAGGAGTTAATGGTAAAGTAGAATCAAAACCACCAAGACATTTTCGCGCTGCCTTGGGGCAAATTGTAAATTTTTTGTATACGCTTCAAGGAGAAGCAGCAGGTGCAGTTTCATTTTCTAATTTTGATACACTGCTCGCTCCTTTCATTCGTTATGATAATTTAAACTATCAACAAGTAAAACAAGCCTTACAAGAATTTTTGTTTAATATGGCCGTGCCAACGCGTGTCGGTTTTCAAACTCCATTTAGTAATATCACTTTGGATTTAAAACCATCACCGGCTTTTGCGAATACCTCAATTATTATTGGAGGCAAACCTCAATTAGAAACTTATGCCGAATTTGAAGAGGAGATGAAAATTTTAGATAAGGCGCTTTATGAAGTGTATATGGAAGGTGATGCAAAAGGACGGCCATTTACCTTCCCAATTCCTACTATAAATATTACAAAGGATTTTCCATGGGATGAACCAGCTTTTGAGGGGATTTTTGAAGCATCAGCTAAATACGGCATTAATTATTTTGCTAATTATATTCATTCTGATATGCGGCCAGAGGATGCTCGGAGTATGTGTTGTCGTTTAAGATTGGATTTGCGAGAGCTTCATAATCGAGGCGGTGGGGGATTGTTTGGTAGCGGTAGTTTAACGGGTAGTATAGGCGTTGTAACCATTAATATGCCTCGCATTGGGTATCTTTCAAAAACTAAGAAAGAATTTTTTGAGAGATTGGCGAATGTGATGGATTTAGCCAAAGAGAGTTTGGAGTTAAAAAGAAAAACAATTGAGAATTTTATTGAAAAAGGACTTTATCCTTATTCTCGTTTCTATTTAAGCGGCATAAAAGAGATGCGCGGTAAGTATTGGGCTAATCATTTTTCAACTATTGGACTTGTCGGCATGAATGAAGCTCTTTTAAATTTTATTGGTGAAAATATTTCTTCGAAAAAAGGACAAAAATTTGCTTTGGAGGTTTTAGATTTTATGCGCGATCGACTGGTTAAATATCAAGAAGAAACCGGAAATCTTTATAATTTAGAACAAACTCCTTCCGAATCAACCGCTTACAGGTTAGCCTTAAAAGACAAACAAAAATATTCAGATATTATTACAGCTGGCACGAAAGAAGTTCCTTATTATACTAATTCAACTCAATTGCCGGCAAATTATACTGACGATATTTTTGAAGCATTAAAATTACAAGATGATTTAACTTGCAAATATACAGGCGGAAGCGTTATGCATCTTTTTTTGGGTGAACGATTACCAGATGGTAATGCGGTAAAGGCTTTGGTAAAGAAAGTCTTCACCAAGTTTAAATTACCTTATATTACTATTACTCCAACATTTTCTATTTGTCCGGTTCATGGTTATATTTCTGGAGAACATTTCGATTGTCCTCTATGTACAATCAAACAACCTTGTGAAGTTTATTCGCGAGTGGTTGGGTATTTGCGGCCTGTTCAGCAGTGGAATTATGGTAAACGTCAGGAATTTAAAGAGCGAAAAGAGTTTAAAGTGAAGCTTTCGGAATTAAAAATTGAGCATATAAAGAGATAATTGAAATGGAAATTGGAGGATTGCAAAAAACAACATTAATTGATTATCCAGGCAAAATTGCAGCCACGGTTTTTTTGATTGGTTGCAATTTTCGTTGCCCCTTTTGCTATTCGTCAGAATTAGTTTTGCCAGAAAAAATTAAACAACAGCCGCGGATTAAAGAGGAAGAGTTTTTTAGTTTTTTAAAAGAAAAAAGGGGATATCTTGATGGAGTGGTGATTTGCGGAGGCGAACCAACAATACAACCAGATTTAGAACAATTTCTGAAAAAAATAAAAAAGATGAATTTTTTGATAAAAATTGATACCAATGGCAGTCAGCCGGAGGTATTAAAAAAAATAATTGATAAAAAATTAATTGATTATATAGCAATGGATATTAAAGCTCCTTTACGAGAAGAAAAATATAATTTGGCGGCAGGTTGTAAAGTTAATCTTGAAGCCATTAGAGAGAGTATTAATTTAATTAAGGCATCAGGAATTGATTACGAGTTTAGAACAACCATTGTGCCAACTATTCATACTTTTGATGATATTATCGAAATTGCCAAAAACATTGCTCCTGCTAAGCGATATTATCTTCAAAATTTTAAAGCTGAAAAAACAATTAATCCTCAAATGCTTCAAATCAGAGGTTTTTCAGAAGAAGAAATTAAAATTTTAATTGAGAAAATTAAAAAGTTTTTTGAAGAATGTAAATTGCGATAAAATATAAAATTAATAAATTAGCACTCTTGACAGGAGAGTGCTAATTTATATATAATAACCTATAATATGCTAACCGAACGCCAAGAAAAAATTTTAAATTTAATTATTGAAGAATATAATCGGTTTAGAAAACCGATTGGTTCTAAATGGTTTGCAAGGAAATATTTTAAAGAGCTGAGTTCGGCAACAATCCGCAGAGAATTTAATTTTCTAACCAAACAAAAATATTTGGCGCAACCTTATTGGTCGGCTGGTCGCATTCCAACAGATAAAGCTTATCAGTGGTTTGTAGAAACAAATATTCTCAATCCGTTTCTATTGGAAAACGATGTGGCTTATTGGGAAAAGAAGCTTGAAAAATTGCATGATTTGCCGTTTTTTGAAATGACGAAGCAAATTGCTAATTTATGCGAGAGTTTAACGGTTGGTTATTTACCACCAGAAGAAATGATTTTTAAATTTGGTTTGAAAAAATTATTTGAACAATTAAAAGAATTATCATTGATGCGTTGGGAAACAATATGGGAAGACCTGGATTATTTAGATGATAGATTAAAAAAATCTGTTCGAGATTTGATTCAAGAGGATATGCAAATTTTTATTGGCGATGAAAGTCCCATTACCAAAGATAAACATTTAAGTGTTGTCTCTTATGCCATTCCTCAAAAAACCCATAAAAACCTTTTAATTTTAATTGGTCCAAAAAATATGATTTGTCGTCGAAATATTTCAATTTTGGAAGCAGCGCATAAAATTTTAAATCAATAATAAAAATATGCCAGAAGAAAAAGATAAAAATAAAAAAGAAATTGAACAAACAGAAAAGGCCGATTTGGAAAAAGAGCTAGAATCAATAAAAGAAAAATTAGGAGAATGCGAAAAATTGAAGGAAGAATATTTAAACGGTTGGCAAAGAGAAAGAGCAAATTTTCTTAATTATCAGAAAGAGATAAACAAAAAAATGGAGGAAATTGTACGATTCGCCAATGAAGAATTAATAATTGAGTTGTTAAATGTTTTAGATAGTTTTGATATCTCCATTAATTCATTAAATATTGAAGGTCTAACCGAAAATGAGCAAAAAATTGTTCGCGGATTAGAACTGATTCAGGCACAATTATTAAACATTCTGAAACTTAAAGGATTAGAACAAATTTCTGTTAAACCTGGCGATGATTTTAATCCGACCATTCACGAGGCAATGGAGATAGTGAATGGAGAGGAGGATGGCAAAATAGCAGAGGAAATTATTAAGGGCTATAAGTTGAACGGCAAATTAATTAGACCGGCAAAAGTCAAAATTTTTAAAAAAGTAAGTAATTAATTTCTATAAAGGTTCGAATAAATAAATAAATTTAAAAGATATGGGGAAAATTTTAGGAATTGATTTGGGCACAACCAACTCCGCAATGGCTATTATTGAAGCTGGCCAACCAAAAAT
This sequence comes from Patescibacteria group bacterium, assembly GCA_026415775.1. Taxonomy (NCBI): domain Bacteria; species Patescibacteria group bacterium. Next base: position 476,007 of record JAOAGL010000001.1, on the reverse strand, counting down.
TATCGAAAATAAAGAGGGGATGCGGACAACCCCTTCAATAGTTGCTATTGCTAAAAATGGTGAAAGATTGGTTGGAGTTTTGGCCAAACGCCAAGCTATTACTAATCCGCAAAACACCATTTTTTCAATTAAAAGATTAATTGGTCGCAAATATACTGATCCAGAGGTACAAAGAGATAAGAAATGGTTGCCATACGAAATTCGCGAATCAGCAAGCGGCGGTGTTGAGGTAAAAATGGGCGACAAATGGCATCGTCCAGAAGAAATTTCTGCCATGATTTTACAAAAACTTAAGTTAGATGCTGAAGAAAAATTGGGTGAAAAAATAGAGGAAGCAATTATTACTGTTCCAGCTTATTTTGATGACAGTCAGAGACAGGCGACAAAAAATGCAGGTGAAATTGCTGGCTTTAAAGTAAGAAGAATTTTAAACGAACCAACAGCCGCTGCTTTGGCGTACGGATTAAATAAGAAAAAGAATGAAAGAGTAGTGGTCTATGATTTTGGCGGAGGCACTTTTGATATTTCTGTTTTGGAGGTGTCAGAAGATACTATTGAAGTATTGGTGACGGGTGGTGATACACATTTAGGCGGCGATGATTTTGATCAAAGAATTATTAATTATTTTGTTGATGAATTTAAGAAGAAAGAAGGAATTGATTTATCAAAAGATTCTTTGGCGCTCCAACGATTAAAAGAAGCTGCCGAACGTGCCAAACACGAATTATCAACAGTTTTAGAAACAGAAGTTAATTTGCCGTTTATTACTTCAGACGCTTCTGGGCCCAAACATTTTGAAATGAAATTAACTCGGGCCAAATTAGAAGAATTAGTTAAAGATTATATTGATCGTTCAATAGAATTAGTTAAAAAAACTTTAGCTGAAAAAAATTTAAAAGTAACAGATATTGATGAAGTAATTTTAGTTGGTGGTCAGACAAGAATGCCAGCAATGCAGGAAGCGGTGAAAAATTTATTCGGCAAAGAACCGCACAAAGGAATTAATCCTGATGAAGTAGTGGCGATGGGTGCAGCTGTTGAAGCAGGAGTACTCCAAGGCGAGGTGAGGGATATTTTACTTTTGGATGTTACGCCTCTATCTTTGGGTATTGAAACATTAGGCGGTGTCTTTACTAAAATAATTGAGAAAAATACAACAGTGCCGGTTGCCAAAACCCAAATTTTTTCTACCGCCACTGATAATCAAACATCAGTTGAAATTCATGTGCTGCAGGGAGAAAGAGAAATGGCGGCAGATAATAAAACTTTAGCGCGTTTCATTTTAGACGGCATTCCTCCAGCGCCGCGTGGCGTGCCTCAAATTGAAGTAACTTTTGATATTGATGCTAATGGTATTTTAAAGGTAATTGCTCGCGATAAGGCAACAGGCAAAGAACAATCTGTTCGTATTGAAGCCTCGACTGGTTTAAGTAAAGAGGAGATTGAACGAATGAAAAAAGAGGCAGAAATGCATTTAGAGGAAGACAGGAAAAAGAAAGAATTGGCCGAAGCAAAAAATCAGGCAGAAAACTTGATTTATGTTTCTGAAAAAACTTTGCGAGAAGGGGGTGATAAAGTTAGTAGTGAAGAAAGAAAAGAAATCGAAGAGAAAATTAATGATTTGAAAGATGCCATTAAAAACGATGATATTAATCGTATAAAAACTGCTACTCAAAATCTTTCTTTGGCAATTCAAAAAATTGGTGCTAAAATGTATCAAGGAGGTCAGGGGGATAATCAATCCAGCAACCAGCAAAATAATGATAATCCCCAAGACGCCGAATTTAAAGAACAATAAAAATATGGATATTTCCAATATTCTTACGACAGGAAGTAATCATGCGCAAACAAAATATTTATTGAAGATTTCTATTCTAAGCGGTCTCGTTTTAATTTTTGCCTTTTTAAGCGGTTGGAGTCTCGGTAAAGCATTTTTATTTCAGAAGTTTATTTTTAATTCAGCTTGGATTACTTTTCTTTTATTTTTAACTCTTTTTCTTATTTTTTACCTCTTTGAATCATTATTTGCTCGTTCGGTCAGATTCGGAACTCTTTTATTAGAAACTTTTGTTTTCGTTCTTGCTTTTTATTTAAGTCGGAATAGTGGCAAAATTGTGCCGATGTCTTTGTTGTGGAGTGCTGGTGTTTGGTTGGTAATGCTTTTATGTTTTTGGGGAGGAACTTTTTTGATGCGTCGCAGGATGAATGATTTAATAAAATTACGCTGGAATGAAATTACCAAACGCGGTTTAGTTTTGGCGTTAATCGGAATCAATTTGTTTATTTGTCTTCAATGGCTGGGTGGCGTCATTACCCAATTAGACACTTTATTTACTCCAAAGACAATAAATATTGCCCTTAAACCATCAACACCTATTTTAAAAAAATATTTTACTAATTTTGATTGGAGCATGATGGCCGATGATTTTATAAAAGCGGTAATTACAGATCAAACAGAAAAATTATTTGAGCAAAATAAAGAGCAGTTAAAAAACCTTCCAACAAGTTATGTTGAACAACAAAAGAAAACAATAATTGAACAAAATTCAAAAGCAATGAAAGACCAATTAAGCGAATTGGCGGGTTTTAAATTACAAGGAACCGAGTCATTAAATATGGTAGCATACCAATTTTTATACAATAAATATCGAGCAGCAGAATTACAAATAAAGCAGATAATTATTTTAATTATTTTCGCTTTTATGTTTGCCATTCTAAGATTTCTATCTGTTTTTATCAATTGGTGGACGAGAATTTTTGGTTGGTTAATTTATGAAATTTTATTATCTTCGGGATTTGTAGCGATTGCCACCGAAAATAAAATCAAAGAAAACATCATTCTTTATTAAAATTTAATCGTTTAATTTTATGGAAAAAGACTATTATAAAATTTTAGGCGTTGATAAAAACGCTTCTCAAGAGGAAATTAAAAAAGCTTATCGCAAACTCGCTCATAAATATCACCCCGATAAAGCTGGGGGCGATGAGCAGAAATTTAAAGAAATTAATGAAGCCTACCAAGTTTTATCTGATGAAAATAAGAGAAAACAATATGATCAGTTTGGGCGAGTTTTTGAAGGTGCTGGCGCTCAAGGGCCTTGGGGTTTTGATTTTGCTCAGGGATTTGGCCCGGGTGTAAATTTTGATTTTTCGGCTTTCGATTTTGACGATGATTTAGGAGATTTTTTTAGTAATATTTTCGGCGGATTTAATCCTAAAAAAAGAAAAAAAGTTCAATATGGTTCGGATATCCGTCTGGTTATAGAGATTTCTTTAGAAGAAGCGGCAAAGGGATTAAAAAAAGAAATTGAGTATCAGACGCTTGTTAAATGTGAACATTGTAAAGGATTAGGTTATGAACCTGGTTCTGGTTTTAAGACCTGTCCCACTTGTAATGGTAAAGGCGAAATTAAAGAAGTAAAACAAAGTTTTTTTGGTTCCTTTTCTCGCATTAAAGTTTGTCCAGAATGTTTAGGCGAAGGAAAAATAGCAGAAAAAAGTTGTCCTATTTGTCAGGGTCACGGACGTCTTAAAGGAATGAAAAAAGTCATTTTAAATATTGAACCAGGCATTAATAATGGTCAGATTATTCGAGTAGCTGGCGCTGGAGAAGATGGCGAGAAAAATGGTCCGGCGGGTGATTTATATGTTGAAATTCAAATTCATCCCCACCCACTTTTCAAACGCGAGGGCGCGGATTTAATTTATGAAACAACCATTTCTGTTATTGATGCGATTTTGGGTAAAGAAATTGAAGTCCCAACAATTTATGGAAAAAAATTATTAGTAAAAATTCCTGCTGGCATTGAGCATGGTAAAATTTTAAGAGTTCGCAACAAAGGTTTGCCGTATTTTGGTCGGCATGGCTATGGCGATTTGTTAATTCGTGTTAAAATAAAAATACCGAAGAAGCTTTCCGCCAAAGCCAAAAAATTATTAGACGAGTTAAAAAGCGAATTAGAATAATAAATAATGAAAATAGCTCTAACATATAATTTACGCAAAACAAAAAAAATTACCAAAAATAAAAAAGTTATTGAAAATATCGATTTTGATGACCCCAAAACGATTTTAGGAATTAAAAAAGCTCTCCAGCAATTGGGGTATAAAGTTTTTTTAATTGAAGCTGATGAAAAAGCATATTTTAAATTTTATCGTTTAAGAAAAAAGATTGACTTAGTTTTTAATTATAGTGAAGGACTTTATGGTAAAGACAGAGAAGCGCAGATTCCAGCAATGCTGGAGATGCTTCAAATTCCTTATACAGGCGGCTCACCATTGAGTTATGCAATAGGATTAAATAAAGTAAAAACAAAAGAAATTTTAGCTTATCATCAAATTCCAACGCCAAAATGGCAAGTTTTTAAAAACAATAATGAACAATTAGATAAAAAATTAAAATTTCCGCTTTTAGCCAAGCCGCAGTCTGAGGGTTCAAGTAAGGGGATTTTTGCTAAGAATTTGGTGAATAATGAAAAAGAATTAAGAAAAATTGTTAGAGAATTATTAAAAAAATTTAAACAACCTGTTTTGGTAGAAGAATTTTTAAATGGTCGCGAATTTACCGTAGGCGTTTTGGGTTGTCCACCAAAAATTTTACCCATTATTGAGGTTAGATTTGATGAGCTTCCAAGAGGTGTGCCGAAATTTGACCATTTTGAAGCAAAATGGCTTTACGATAATCCAAAATTTAAAGCTGACCCTTTAATTTGTCCTGCGCCGATTAGTCAAAAACTTCAAAAAGAAATTGAAAAAATTGTTTTAAGGGCTTTTGATGTTTTAGAGTTGGCAGATTGGGCGCGCTTTGATATCCGGTTAGATAAAAATAATACCCCCAATATTTTAGAAGTTAATTGTCCAGCAGGATTAAACCCAGATCCAAAAGAAAATTCTCGTTTCCCTCGTGCTGCTCGAGTGGCTGGTTTAAACTTTTCTCAATTATTAAATGGGATAATAAAATCAGCTGTTAAACGATTAAAAATTAAATTAAAAAAATAGATTTAATCTTTCTTTTTTTATTTTTTTGATTATGATATAAATATGACAACTTTATTAGTCATTAATTTTATTCTTTTAATTTTAGGGTTGGGAGCTATTGTTACAGCTTTAATTATTTTGTTTCGGCGCCTAAATAAAGGAAAAGAAACAGATACAGCACTTATTTTACTTCAAAACCAAATTAATAAAATCAATGAAACATTAGATTTAAAGCTTTCCGAATCTGGTCAAGTACTTCAAAGGCAATTTAGCGAAAGCGCTAAATTAATAAAAGAAATTACACAGGAATTGACGAGGGTGGGCGAGGGGCAAAAACAAGTTTTTGATTTGGCAAAGCAATTAGAACAACTTCAAGATATTTTGAAAAATCCAAAACAACGTGGCATTTTAGGAGAATACTATTTGGAAGTTACTTTAAAAAACTTTTTACCACCAACAGCCTATCAGCTTCAATATCAGTTAGGGAAAGATGAGGAAAATAAAAAATTGATTGTTGATGCCGCTATTTTTGTTAAAGACAAAATTATTCCAGTTGATTCCAAATTTTCTTTAGAGAACTACAATCGGCTTATTTCTGAAACCAATCCGCAAAGGCGCGAAGAATTGGAAAAAGCAGTCTGTAATGATTTAAAAACAAGGATTAATGAAACAGCAAAATATATTCAACCAAAAAAAGGCACAACGGACTTTGCCTTTATGTTTATTCCTTCTGAAGCGCTTTATTATGATTTGCTTATAAATAAAGTAGGCAGCTTAGATTCCAATACTCGTGATTTAATTGAATATGCGGCTCGGGAGAAAAAGGTTATTATTGTTTCAGCTACTACATTTGCCGCTTATTTACAAACAGTACTTCAGGGTTTAAGAGCTTTTCAAATTGAAGAATCAGCGCGGGAAATTATCAAAAAAGTCGAAGAGCTTAGAAAACATCTGGCAAATTATGAATTATATATGCAAAAATTAGGGAATAATCTTTCCACGACCGTTAACACATATTCCACTGCTTACAAAGAATTTAATAAAATTGATAGAGATATTTTAAAAATTTCGGGCGAAGGATTTTTAAAAAATGATATTCAAGTTATTGCTCCGCCCGAAATTGAAGAAAAATAAAAATATGGAGAGAACATTTATTAAGAATTTAACGCAAAAAATTGGTCAAGAAGTTTTAATTAAGGGATGGGTTGATACTCGTCGCGATCACGGCAAATTAATTTTTATTGATTTGCGTGATAAAACAGGTTTTGTTCAAGTAGTTTTTTTGCCCAATAGCGAAATTTATAATCAGGCTAAAGAATTAAGAAGCGAATGGGTGGTAGAAATTATTGGAAAGGTTAATCAACGGCCAAAAGGAATGGAAAATCCTAAAATCGAGACGGGTTATATTGAGATTGAGGCCAAAGGTTTAAATATTCTTAATCAAAGCAAAACTCTGCCAATCGCCATCGATAAGGAAGGGTTTGAAATAGGGGAGGAACATCGGTTGAAATATCGCTATTTGGATTTAAGACGACAACGATTACAAAAAAATTTAAGAGCAAGGCATGATATTATTTTGTTAATGCGCAATTACTTACACGAAAAAGGTTTTGTTGAGATTGAAACTCCAATTTTAACAAAATCAACTCCCGAGGGGGCCCGCGATTATGTAGTGCCATCCCGATTGCATCACGGGAAATTTTATGCTTTGCCGCAATCACCCCAACAGTATAAACAATTATTAATGGTTGCTGGTTTTGAAAGATACTTTCAGATTGCCAGATGTTTTCGCGATGAAGACACGCGCGGCGATCGCCAACCCGAATTTACTCAATTAGATATAGAAATGAGTTTTCCTACCCAGGAAGAAATTTTAGGTTTAATCGAAGATTTATATTTGAAAATTGTTAAAGAATTATTCCCTGAAAAAATCCTAACTTTTTCCAACTTTCCACGTCTTTCCTATCAAGAAGTAATGGAAAAATATAACAGCGATAAACCAGATTTAAGAAAAGATAAAAATAATCCTAATGAATTGGCTTTTGCTTTTGTAGTTAATTTCCCGATGTTTGAGTGGAAAGAAACGGAAAAAAGGTGGGATGCTGTTCATCATCCATTTACTAAAACACAAAACCCGAATAATTTACCTCCTGATGAATTTGTAAAATATTTAGAAAAAAATCCAGGTGAGGCACTAGCTCATCAATACGATGTAGTTTTAAATGGTTATGAAATTGGCGGCGGTTCGATTAGAGAACATAATCCTTTTATCCTTCAAAAAGTTTTTGAAATAATGGGCAATAAACCAGAGGAAATTAAGGAAAAATTTGGTCATATTTTAGAGGCTTTTGAATATGGCGTTCCGCCACATGGCGGTATTGCAATGGGCATTGATAGGTTGGTAATGATTCTAATGAATGAGCCAAGCATTCGTGAGGTTATTGCTTTCCCCAAAACGGGAGACGGCAGAGATTTAATGATGAATGCGCCTTCTGAAATTGATAAAACTCAATTGAAGGAATTGGGAATAGAAATTAAAAAGTAGTTAATTAAAAAACAAGAATAATTCTTGAAAAAAACTCAACTTTTTTCTTTTTGAGCTCTTTATTTTTTCGAAAAAATTTGTTAAAATAAACATATAATGCCAAAGAAAAAAAATCAAAAAACCGAGGAAAATAAAAATCAGCAAACAGAAAATAAACAAGATATAGCCATTGAAAAACCGACATCCTATGAAGCCAAGGATATTTTTGTTTTGGAGGGATTAGAGCCGGTTAGAAAAAGACCAGGCATGTATATTGGTTCAACGGGTATTGATGGGTTACACCATTTGATTTATGAAGTGGTTGATAATGCGATTGATGAGGCAATGGCTGGTTTTGCTAGGAATGTTGAGGTGCGTTTAGGCGACAATCATCGTGTTTCTGTTCAAGATGATGGTCGCGGTATTCCAGTTGATATTCATCCTCAAACTAAAAAATCATCTTTGGAAACGGTAATGACAATGCTCCATGCTGGCGCTAAATTTGGCGGCGCTTCTTATAAAGTTTCTGGCGGCCTTCATGGTGTTGGCGTTTCTGTTGTTAATGCCTTATCTCGTTATTTAAGAGCAGAAGTTTATCGCGACGGCAATAAATACTATCAAGAATATTCGCAGGGCAAGGTTAAAAGTAAAGTAATAAAAGCTGGCAAAACTGATATAACAGGTACCACAGTTATTTTTGAACCGGACCCAGAAATTTTCGGAGGGAAAACAGGAAAAATGCCCGATTATGATTTCAAACGCCTAGCAGACCACTTACGCGAACAGGCCTATTTAACAAAAGGCGTGAGAGTACGATTGGTTGATATGCGCGAAGGAAAAGAAAACATTGCTGATTTTTATTTTGAAGGAGGTGTCATTTCATTTATTAAATATCTTATTGAAGAAGAGAAACCAATTCAGGAAAATATTTTTTATGTTAGCAAAACTTATGACAAAATTTTAGTAGAAGCGGCATTTTGTTATACAGAAGATATTAATTCAAGCGAGCTTTCTTTTGCTAACAATATTCGAACACCAGAAGGCGGAATGCATTTAACTGGTTTTCGCACAGCATTAACGCGTGTTTTAAATGATTGGGCACGAAAAGAAGAGTATATTAAAGAAGGGGAGGAGGGCCTAACAGGTGATGATGCGCGAGAGGGAATTTCAGCAATTATTTCTGTAAAATTACCCGAGCCACAATTTGAAGGACAAACAAAAGCAAAATTAGGTAATCCTGAAGCGCGCGCAGCAGTTGATGCTGTAGTGAGCGAAGCACTTAAAGAATTTTTAGAAAAAAATCCCAATGACGCCAAACGAATTATTGAAAAATGTATTTTAGCAGCAAAAGCTCGTAAAGCTGCAAAAGCAGCTAAAGAAATGGTTTTGCGCAAGGGTCTATTGGAAGGGTTAAGCTTACCTGGTAAATTAACTGATTGTTCAACGCGTCACCCAGAGGAAGCCGAGCTTTTTATTGTTGAAGGTGATTCTGCTGGCGGTTCAGCCAAACAAGGTCGCGATCGTCGCTTTCAGGCAATTTTGCCGATTAAAGGAAAAATTTTAAATGTTGAAAAATCGCGATTGAATAAAATAATGGAATCAAAAGAGGTGAAATCCATTATTATTGCTTTAGGAACAGCCATTGCTGAAGAGTTTAATATAGAAAAATTGAGATACCATAAAATAATTATTATGACCGATGCGGATGTTGACGGTTCTCATATTTGTTCATTACTTTTAACCCTGTTTTTTAGATTTTTGCCTGAGGTGATTGAAAGGGGTCATTTGTATATCGCTCAACCGCCGCTTTACCGCATTCAAAAAGGCAAAGAAATCCATTATGCTTATTCTGATCAACAAAAGGAAGAAATTTTAAAGAAATTAAAAGGCACAGAGGGAGTAAACATTCAACGCTATAAAGGCTTGGGAGAAATGAACCCCGAACAATTATGGGAGACGACTATGAATCCCGAAACGCGTATTTTAAAACAAGTTACAATTGAAGACGCCGAAGAGGCTGATAAAATATTCACTATTTTAATGGGAGACGAAGTAGCGCCTAGAAAACACTTTATTCAAGTCCATGCTAAAACCGTCCGCAATCTTGACATTTAATCTTTAAATTTTAATATTTAACAATAAGTATGTTGGCTAAATTTAAAACTTATATTAAAGAAGTAAAAAATGAATTTAAACACGTTAATTGGTTAACTAAAAACCAAGCGATAAAATATACTTTAATTGTCATTGGTCTTTCTTTGATTATGGCGATATTTTTGGGTCTTTGGGACTTTCTTTTTACAGGATTACTTAGCCGATTTATTTTAAAATCTTAATATGCCAAAACAACAATCTAATGAAAGAGGGTGGTATGCCATCCATACTTATGCAGGATACGAAGACGCCGTGGCGCGTTATTTGAAGCAAAGAATTGAAACATTGGATATGCACGATAAAATTTTTAATGTGATTGTTCCCAAAGAAAAGAAAATAAAAATTAAAGGAGGAAAACGTTATGTTGTGGAAGAAAAAATTTATCCCGGTTATGTTTTGGTAGAAATGATTTTGACTGATGATTCATGGTATGTCGTGCGCAATACACCGCGTGTGTCCGGATTTATTGGTGCCGATGCCACCAAGCCATCTCCATTATCCGACGAAGAGGTGCAATCACTTTTAAAACGAATGAATGTAGAAGAGCCGAAATATAAGGTTGATTTTCAAATAGGGGACACGGTAAAAATTACCGATGGGCCATTTAAAGATTTTGATGGGAAGATTAAAGAAATTGACGAGGCAACGGCTAAAGTGAAAGTTTTAGTTTCTATTTTTGGTCGTGAAACCCCAGTCGAACTAGACTTTTTACAAGTTAAAAAAATTTAAATATGAAAAAAGTAAAAGCTATTATTAAACTTCAAATACCAGCAGGAAAAGCCAACCCAGCACCACCAGTTGGTACTGCTTTAGGTCCTCAAGGTATCAATATTGGTGAATTTTGTCAGCGCTTTAATGAAGCAACTAAAGATAAAGGCGACAGTCTTATTCCTGTTGAAATTACCATTTACGAAGATAGAAGTTATGAGTTTAAATTAAAAACTCCACCAGCTTCTGATCTTTTAAGAAAAGCTGCTGGTATTGAAAAAGGTTCAGGCGAACCAAACAGAAAGAAAGTAGGGAAGGTAACACGGGCACAAATTAAAGAAATTGCCGAGATTAAAATGCCAGATTTAAACACAAATGATTTAGAGGCAGCAATGAGAATGATTGAGGGAACAGCGCGGAATATGGGTATAGAAATTGTTGATTAAGATTAAAAACAGTTTCCTTTTAACCCGATTAGCAATTGTTAATCGGGTTTTTTGTTTTTGTGTGGATAACTTAATAAAAACATTCAAAATAAAAGTGTTATAATATTATTGATGAGGGCTAAGGCAAAAAAGAAAACATTAGCTTATTTTACCGATATTCAAAAAGCTAAAGAAACAGAAATTTTGGATTTAAGAAAGAGAAGCCAAATTATTAATTGGTTAATGATTTTTATTGTTTTAATTATTACTGGCTGGCTTTTTTATAGCGCTGTTTTAAAAGCTGATATTATTTATTTTTACCCTAGTTCAGCTTTGGGAAATTGGAATAATGTTGATAAAGCCATTGATCAACCGGATTTAGATTTTGATGCTGAGCTAAAATATTTTAATGAAAATAATTCAGCTATTTTTGATGGCGGAGGAATAAAACAGATTTTTTTTGGCGGTTTTCAAAATCCATCCCTTATTGAAACCGACGACAAACAAATTACCGGCGCAACATTAAAACTTAATTTTAGAATCGGAAATAAAAATGAATGGTTAATAACACAACAAGAACTTAATGATTTAAACTTAATTGAACCAACACCAACAATGATAATTGTTCCACCGGAAGAAATTCCTTCCCCGAGTGAAGAAAATACACTTATGTTTTCACCCACAGAAACAAATATTGAATCTACCAATTCCACCTCAACTGAAACTATCGAATCAAGCCCAGAAATTGAATTAACACCAACAACTGAACAAACTCCAATTTTAAAACAAACACCAACTCCATTAGAACAACCAACATCAACACCTACACCGACTCAATCCGAAGGACCAACGCCAACGCCACTTTCTTTGTTAAAAATATTTTTGAAAAAAGTTTTGGCTCAAGAAGCATCTCCAACCGAATCGTCGCTAGAAAACAACCCAACTGCTGTGCCCACTTTAAAAAATACCCCAACACCAGAACCAACTTACATTTCCACTCCCGCTTCCACTTTAGAGCCAACACCTTCTTCAGAACCATCAGCTTCTCCAATCGAAATGCCTCTTGAAACAGAAGATTCTTTCACGCCAGTCGAAACACCCATGGCGACAATCGAAACTTCTACTCCTGAAACAAGCGAAAGCCCCGCTTTAGAAATTACTCCTTCAGCAGAAATAACATCCACTACTTTGCCAACGCCGACTTTAGCGCCTTTGTTTATCATTAAATACACTTTGGATGGCGAAAATTGGCAAGTTTTGACAATCATTGATAATAAAGAAAATTATCAAACAGAATTTGAATTAACGCTTACCAACTGGTTAGAAATCAATAATTTACAAATCAGTATCGAATCAACTTTAAACACCAATTTAGAGGATAATTTAATTGCTTTTTTGGATGGCGCGCAGTTGGAAATTGAATATGAAGCAATAGAAGAAACACCCGAAATTACCGAACCAATAACAATAACGCCGACGCCCACACCAATCCAATTTCCTTTTGAAGTTCAACAAATACTGGATAGTTTAAAAATGAAAACAAAGGAATTAACAGAGATTAAAAATTTAAATATCGAAAGCAATTCATCGTTTTCTTGTTCGGTAGAACCATTTAATATCCAAATTAAAGAAGGTGATGTAAAAGAAGTTAATGTGCGTTTGAACAAAAACCCAAATGCGTTGTTTCAAAAGATAACTATCGGCAATTTACCTCAGGGTCTTGAAATATTTTTTGCTAAAAATATCGACTATGTTATTACTCCAGACAAAGATGATAAAGAATTAGTATTAAAAATAATTGCTTTGCCTAATTCTCAGAAAGGCAATTTTAGTATCCCGATTATTTATCAAACGGATAATTTAGTAACGATGTGTCAGATTAATGTTGTTAATTTTTGATTTTGAATCAATTTTGGATGATGGAATTTTTAAAACAATCTTACGCACGTTCAAAACTGGAATTTTAAAAAGTACCATAGCAATTAATAAAGAAACAAATAAATTTTAAAAAAAGAGAAGAAATATTAAAAGTAATTAGTGCAATTTTATTAATGATGAAAAAAGTTGAATTTATGAGGATAGCGAATATTAAAACAAAAAAATTTGTAAAAAGTTTTGTTAGAAACTTGTTAGTATTTTTAGTAATTTTTCTTTGGATTTTTTCCGGCTGGCCAACCATTTGGCAAAATCCGCGAATTCCGCCGGAAATTCAAAAAGCACTCGCGGCGCAGGTAACGATTGACTCGACGGTGAGTACCGCCCCCGCGGAACACCTCGGCGGCTCGCCAACCACTGTGTTTACTTCCCAGACAACCGGCTATGCGTTTTACGTAGATTCCGCGGGCACTGCCGTCTACAGTAAAACTACGGATGGCGGCGCAACCTGGGGCGCGCCGGTTACGGTTGATGCAAAGACCGACATCATCCAAATCGCTGTATGGTATGACCGCTGGACTCCGGGCGACACAACCGGCAATTTAATTCATATCGCAACCACCGATGTAACAAACGATGATATCTGGTACAGAACTCTTGACACTTCAACCGATACACTCTCAACCGGCCCGGTCAACATTACAAGCGGTCTCGGTTATACAGGTACTTTAACTGCCGGCACAAACCACGTCGCCATTTCCAAAGCAACTGACGGCGCGCTCTATGCCGCGGTTGCCGACACAACCGACAATATGATGGTTCGCTGTACCACAACCTGCACCACCGCTACTAACTGGGCGGTTTCCGAACCGGCTTCGTGGACAAATGGAGACGACTTTATGCTTCTGATCCCGCGGCTCTCGGGCGAGATGATGTTTATTTGGTGGGATATTTCGGCAACAACGAACGACCTTAAATACTCACGATACACCGGAACTTGGTCTGCATTTGCGAATATTGACACCGCGCTTGATAATACCACCTACGACGCATCCTTCGGCGCAGCGGTTGACACTTCAAATGGCGATGTGTATCTGGCATACGCGGCAAGCGCGGCCACATTGGGAACCGATGACGATATCAGAGTCCGCAAGTTTTCTGGAACGAGCTGGACCGCTCTGACCGATGTCGTCACCGACAGCGTCTGCGCGGGCGTCTCAAACTGCGGTATCACCGGAGCAAAAATCGCAAGGGACCAGAACACGGGCTATCTATACGTTCTCTATTCCGCCCGATCAACCCCCGGCACCGCTTCAACCGGCAACCTCTACTGGAAATATTCTACAGACGGCGGTTCTACCTGGAGTTCTGAATTTGGTCCGGTGTATTCTTCAAACGACGATATCTACGGCGGCAGGTTAAGCTTGATGTCTGCGTCAACTCAACGCATCTACGCCACCTGGTATGCCGCTACGCCCGATGACCTTTTCGGCCGACCCATCGCGCCAAAGACCTATACACAGGCCGCGTATCGGTTTTTCAATAATACTGATTCAACCGATGTGGGAACCGCGCTTGCCGCGCAGGATACGGCGGCAACGCTTGGCTTAACCGGCGCGGCATTTAGATTGCGTATGCTTTTGCATGTCGGCGTTTCTGATTTATTTACGAACGAAGGCAGTTTCAAACTCCAATTTGCCCAGCGTGGTACTGATGGAGTATGCGATACTTCTTTTTCCGGCGAAACCTATAGTGATGTTACAACTAGTACGGTTATTGCTTTTTATAATAATTCTACTCCTTCTGATGGTGCGAATTTAACTGCCAATACCAATGATCCGACACATGGTTCTGATACTATTGTTAACCAAACTTACGAAGAGCTTAATCCTTTTACCAACTCAGTCGCTGCAATCTCTGCAGGCCAAGACGGCAAATGGGATTTTGCTCTTTTTGATAATAATTCTACCCCCACTTCAACTACTTATTGTTTTCGAATTGTTAAAAACGATGGTAGTTTACTTAATACTTATTCAGTTATTCCTCAAATTACCATGAGTGCTATTACCGATTATATTACCGGATCATTAGGTAAAACTTCTGATAGTTGGTATGGGGCTATTCCTGTTTATTTGCAACTTCATGGATCTTTGTCACCAAATAATTATCCCCATGCCCGTGCAAAAGTTGATACACCAGCTTCAGAAACTTATTATACTCAATTAACTTGGAATTCTTCAACTAGTCAATTTGAAGGTATTATTTATGTTGGTTCGTGGTATTGTAATGGTTGCGCTGATCCCAATACCGGAACCTATAATGTTACAGTTCAATTAGATAACGATTCCAATTTTAGTTCTATTGATTATTCAGCTTCAGCCGGAAGTTTTTCAACTTATGTTGTGCGTCGTTGGAATGCAATTAGTACCACTCAGATGGGTTACGGCACAGAATTTAATCCTACTTGGAATTCAAGCGGCAGTTATTGGGACTATTCAATCGAAGATTTTTCTATTGGCGGTAGTGCAAGCGCGAGAACAAATGTCGCATTTGCTATTCCTTTTCATCCAATAACAGCAAATATTAGCAATATTTCTGTAACTATAAACAGTTCTTCTATCCCTCAAGGATCGCCCGCTTCAACAACAGATTGTTGGTGGTGGGATAATAATAAACACACATTGTATATTCAAAAGGCTTCAGTTGCTGCTAATACCTATTACACAGTTAATTTAAATTTTAGATCCGATACTGATTTATTTATGACGCGCGTTGATAGAGTGCAAACATATAATATGGGTGAAAGGCTTTTTTCGAATGGTATACTTTTTGGTAATAATTACATTAATACTGTTATTTTTGGTTGTGGACATGAGGGAGAAGGTGAACAAATAGAGTTAACTGGGCGTAATTTTGTTAACAATGATGATGTTAATTTAGATTGTATGGAAAGAGTAGCGGTGCATGTTGATAATACTATAAGAGCAGATACTTCTAACTATTATTCTGCTGATATTAAATGGAAACCCAATCAATGTACTAATTGGATTGTTAGTGAAGATAATACAAAAATTGTTTGGCGAGTTGTTTCCGATGATACAGCATCAACTGGGTGGGCACAACAATTAAATAATTATATTTCCGCTACGCGAACTCAAGAATTTTATGCTAATAAACCATATTTAAAAAATACCTATGAATTTAAAAATAATGATAGCACTTCTCATATTTACCCGATGGTATGGGGAAGAGAACAGTGGTTGGGTACAGATAGAAATGTAAACGATAGAGGTCGTTATGCCGGTTATACTTCTAATGTTATTCCCGAGACGCATATTTTAATGAGTACTTCTACTCTGCCGGAAAATTGGTTTACTACTTATGATGTTGGTGTTTATGCAGCTATGGGTGTAATTTTTAATGAAAATAATCCCCCTCGTTACGGATATTTCTTAACCTCCGCTGCCATAACCAACTCTTCTCCGTGGGCGGAATGGGTTAATTATACTTCCGAATGGAGAGTAGATGATCAACAGAGCGATGCCAGTGGTGAAACTGATAATATTTTCTTTGATTCTGTATGGAATAACGTTGCTCCCAATCAGACGGTTTCTTTAACTTTTTGGCAATGGGGTATAGTCACTAGTTCTTGGGATGGGATTGAACAATTGATTCGTCAAAGTTATTATGAAACAGGCGGTGTTAAAATCACCCAATCAGCTT
This sequence comes from Patescibacteria group bacterium, assembly GCA_026415775.1. Taxonomy (NCBI): domain Bacteria; species Patescibacteria group bacterium. The sequence goes on along the minus strand of JAOAGL010000001.1, from coordinate 459,621 downwards.
ATCGCTTTTTTGAAAATCAAAACTCTGCTAATGTGGGCAATCCATTAGCAAACACTAATACGCCGGCCAGTTTAAACGTTACCAATCAGCCATTCCGCTTAAGATTACTGCTCCATATTGATACCAATGAATTATTACAAAATGGGAAATATCTAAAATTGCAATACGCTCCTAAAAGCGGTTCAGTTTGTGGAGACGATGAAACTTTCACTGATGTTACTTCAACTTCAACCATTGCTTTTTATGATAACAGTAATGTTAATGACGGAGATGCTTTAATAGCTAATGATAATGACCCGACACATAATGGCCATACGATTAAACGTCAAACTTATGTTGAATCAAACAATTTTATTAATGCTATTTCAATGGTTAATATTGGAGAAGATGGAATGTGGGATTTCTCTTTACAGGACAACGGAGCGTCTCCGTTAACTCCTTATTGTTTCCAAGTGGTAAAAGCCAATATTAGCAATCCCGATTACGAAACAATTTTTTATAATGTCTATCCTGAAATTACTACGGCTCCATTACAACAAAGTTTAACTCTTAATCTTTCAAGTAATTATATTAATCTTGGTATTTTAGCGCCTCAAATTCCGGTTTCGGCAACAACAACGGCAACGGTCGTTGTAAGCGGTTACGACAACGGTTATTATTTAGCAATCAAACGCGCAAGTAGCACTTCTACTTTAGCGCTTCAAAGTAATCCATCAATTACCTTTCCCGATTATACGCCGGTTTGGGACCCAACAGCTAACGGCGGCAACGGTAATGCCACGACCACGCCTGGCTCAACTTTTTCTTTCCGTTTAATGAGTAGCGGCACCGATTCAAACTATAATTCCACTTGGTGGGGATTAAATGATAATGAAGGCACGGCAAAATTTGCCGGTATGCCAGAAACATCTCAAACAATAATGACCTGCTCTAGTCCGTCTTGTCAAAACGGTACGACAACTAATATGATTTTATACCGAGCCGATGCGCCCATCTCTCAACCTATCGGCGTTTATACCGGCGATATTACGATTACAGCGTTGGGGAATTTGTAAGTTAGAAGCTAGAAAATAGAATCTAGAAAATAGAAAATAGAAAATAGAAGAAAGAAAGGAGAGGTTCTTAAAAATCAAGATTCTAGCTTCTAGATTCTATTTTCTAGCTTCTAGACTTGTTGTGGATAATTCACTTGTTGATTGAATTAAAAAATTTTATAATAAGATTAAAGAATCAAAATAAGGTCGATTTTTAATTAATAAAATAAAAAATGAAAAACGATGTAAAAATTTTTATTTTGGTCGGTCTTGTGGTTTTAAGCTCGGCTTTAGTTAATCAATTTTACAAAATTGCTCAAGCCAGTGATCAAAGTCAGACAATTCAAGTGACAGTCACGACCACTTTAACTTTTAGCTTGGCCACCAATACTGTAGCATTAGGAGTTCTTACTCCTGGGACACCAATTATCGCTACTACTTCTTGCAGTGTAACGACTAACTCAAATAGTGGTTGGCAATTGTCAGCAAAAAGAGATGATGCTAATTCTACTTTAGATTTGGATAGCAATCAAACAGTTGATTTTCCCGATGAAACAGCTTGGAATGGAAGCAATTCAACAGATACCCCCGGTTCCAATTTATCCTTCCGTGTTTATCAAACCGGTACGACACCAGCTGGTTTATATAATTCTACTTATTGGGGCACAAATGATTCTTCGCCAAAATGGGCTGGTTTTCCAGCTAGTTCTCAAGAAATAGCTACAATTAGTACTTATCAATCAAGCGAGCAAACAGTGGTTTATGGGTTTAGAATTGATGCACCAATATCTCAACCCAGCGGCGTTTATAGCGGTACTATTACCTTAACAGCATTGGCGATTTAATTAGAGCAGATTTTTATAGCAGAAAGAAAAAATATGTTGTTAACTAAAACAACAAAAAATTTAATTCACGGATTTTTGTTTGCTTTTTGTTTAATAATTTTTCTTTTTCTTATTAATCAAGCGAAAGCGGATATCGGAATCACCGTTTACCCGCTTTCTTATAAAATTGTTTTAAGTCCGGGACAAGAATGGGAGGGAATGACAACAATTGTTAATCCGAATGATTTTGTTTTAAAGGTAATTGTGGAAAAGGAAAATATTAGGGGTGGCGCTGAGGGAAGTATTTCTTTAACTTCCGAAGATCTTAATCAATATGGTTTGGCAAAGTGGATTAGTTATGATGTTGAAGAATTTGAGCTTCAACCAAAACAGAGTCGAGAGTTTCATTATAAAATTAAAATTCCGGAGAATGCGCCGCCCGGCGGACATTACGCCGCTGTTTTGTTTAAAGGCAAACCAGCAGAAGAGGCGAGTGGTATTGGTATTTCGGGACGAACTGGCACAGTAATTTTGGTGGAAGTCACTGGCGATGTGGTAAAACAAGCTAAAATCAGCAGCATTCAAGCGCCTAAATTTATTGATCATGGGCCGTTAACAACTGCTTTTAAAATTTTAAACGAAGGCAATACCTATATTGCGCCCGAAGGCAAGGTGGTTATTTCTGGTCTTTTCCAAAAACAAGAATTAGCAATTGATTCACGCGTTGTTTTTCCGGGTTTTGACCGCACTTTTGCTGTTAAATGGGACCGCAAATACTTCTTTGGCCCTTTAAATGTCGTTATTAATACTTATATTCCTAACGGCCCGGCTATTGAACCGGCTAAGATAGTAATTTGGGCATTTCCCTACCAAGAGGCGATTCTTATTGTTGTAATTATTCTTTTGATTGTCTGGGGAATTAAACTTTTTAAGAAAAAATTCAAGATTGTTAAGGTAGAAGAAAAACCAAAAGAAAATCAAGAATAAGAAGAAAAGAGTAGTATCCATTTAAAACACCAATATGTTGGATTATCGCAAGTGGTTTTTTTGTTTTGTTATTGTTTTTTTGTTCTTTTCTTTTTTTTTGACAAAAGAGATTTTTTCTGCTAGTCAAAATTTAATAATTGAAGTAGTTATTCCCGGAGAAACACCAACTCCCACAACCACTCCTACTCCTACACCAACACCAACCGAAACACCAACGCCCACACCAACTTTAACCCCCACTCCGACTCCAACCCCGACACCAACTATAACCTTTACTCCAACACCGACGCTAACGCCTCATCCCGGTGGCGGTTTTATTGTTTCTCCTATTTTACCTTCGCCACCTTTTGGTCCTACTTTACCACCTGATATTTATTTAAGAAAAAAATCGCCAGATTTTAATAAAGATAGAAGAGTTGATATTGTCGACCTTTCAATATTTCTTTATTACTGGGGGAATCCAAATGAAGATTTTTATTGGCAAGATTTAAATGACGATGGTGTTTTAGATATTGTCGATTTATCAATAATTCTTTATTATTGGACTGGCTAATATGAAAAAAACCAGAATATTATTTTTAATCTTTATTTGTTGTTCTTTTTTCTTGAGTTTGCGCGTGGACGCTAAAACAGTTTTTTATTTTGATGGAATTCAACCCGATAATAAATCTTTGGAATTTATTGTTTATGTTCGCGTTGATTCTGATAAACCGCTTAATGCATATGATTTAATTGTTCAATATCCTTCCGAATTAATAAAATTTAAGCAATTTGATAAAGATAATTCCATTATAAATATTTGGAAAAAAATCGAAGTGAATAATCAAAATGAAATTATTTTACAAGGAGGCTCCATTCAACCATTTGTTGGTGAAAATGGACAAATTATTGCGTTAATTTTTGAAGCGCTAAAAGCTGGACAAGAAAATTTTGTTTTTAAAAAAGCAGCTGCTTATTTGGCTGATGGCAAAGGGACAATGGCTGATGAAATAGAAATTAAAAATATCCCTTTGTATATTTCACAAATCAAGATAGAAGGTGATAATCAAGAAAATTCTGGTTTGGTTGTTAAACAAGGACCAGTGATAGTTAAGGAAGATAAAATTCAGCCAGAAATTTTATTGTTTAGAATAGCTGATAATCCTTTCAACAGCAAAGAGAAGTTTTTAATTTTTGAAACAAAAGATAACTCTGGAATGGTTAAAGATTTTGCTAGAGTAAAAAAATGGTTTCAATGGAGTGATTGGTATGAAATAACTAATCCCTTTGGTTTTTCTAAAAATATTTGGGCTATTCAATTTTTGGCTGTGGATAATTTTGGTAATAGTAATCAACGAACAGTTTATTTTTATAGAGTTTTATTTGAAAAATTGATTTTAATTATTATAGCAATTTTAGTAATTGGTTTATTAGTAAAATTATTTTATAATAAAAGAAGGTAGTGGAAATAAAATGAAAAAATTCCCGAATTTTCTAATTGTTAATTTAATCATTGTTTTGTTCGTTGTCGCCCCTTTAATATACCCTTTGAAGGCAGAAATTAAAGAGGCTGTTTTATATGTTTCTCCGAATTCAGGAACAATTCCTATTGGTAATACTTTTACAGTTTCTTTTTATGTTAATACTAATGGCAATTTTATTAATGCCGTTCAAACAAAAATTTTATTTCCATCAGAAAAATTACAAATTGTTTCTCCTTCAACAGGAAAATCATGTTTGGAAATTTGGTTGAAACAACCAACATATTCTAATTCTGAAGGATGGTTAGAATTATCTGGAGGGATTAGCGCGCCGGGCATTAACACTGATTCATGTTTGTTGCTGACAGTTACTTTCCGCGCTAAAGAAATTGGCACAGCGTCACTCAGATTCGATACTGCAAAATCAAAAGTTCTTTTAGCTGATGGAAAAGGAACAGATGTTTTAGGACAAACAAAGGGTGGCGTTTATGAATTAGTACTTCCTCCTCCTGCCGGCCCAGAGATTATTTCTTCAACGCATCCAGACTCCACAAAATGGTACAACAATGATAATGTTAATTTTCAATGGCTGGTTGAAGAGGGAAAAGGGATTGAAGGATACAGTTATGTTTTAGATAATAATCCTTTAACTATTCCAGACGATATTCTTGATGAAAAAGAAAACTATGTAAATTATAATAATCTTGCTGATGGTGTCTGGTATTTTCATTTAAAAGCTAAAAGAAGTGGTTTTTGGGGTGGTGTAAGTCATTATGCGGTTAAAATTGACACAAGTCCGCCAGCTCAATTTCCAATAAAAGTTTCTCCTTCAACGCATACTAGTCAAAAAACAATTATTTTGGAATTTTTAACTACGGACACTACTTCAGGTATAGACCATTATGAAATTAAAGTCATTCCGTTGAAATTAAACAAATCAGTTCAGGCTCAGCAAGAAACACCCCAAATTTTATTTACAGAAGCAGATTTGCCGCACATCCTTCAGTTAGATTTAGGCGATTATGATTTATATGTTAGGGCTTACGATAGAGCCGGAAATTTTATTGAGAGTAAAAAACGAGTTAAAATCGTGACACCTATATTTCAATTTGTTCAAGGGGAAGGCTTAAAAATCAGCGAAATTATTTCTATCCCATGGATTGGCCTATGGTTAATACTTATCTGTCTAATTGCTTTAATTGGTTTTTTCGCTTACAAAGCCAGAAAATGGCATTATCAAAAGAATAAAATTTTGTTAGGCGGCATTGAAAAAGATCCGGTTATTAAACAACGCATCGAAGAATTAAAAAATAAAAGAAAAGAATATGGGAAAATCGCAGTTATTATTTTGATTGTGGGATTATCTTGTTTGTTGACTCTTTCAACTATTAAAGCTCAAACTGCTAAGTTATCACCGCCGATTGTTTTAGAATTTTCAGAGAATATTACAAACAGAGAAATATTTTATATTGGTGGGAAAACTCAAGTGGCAAATGCCGAAGTAATTATTTATCTTCAGAATTTAGAAACTGGAGAGGTCACTTCTCTTGCTGCTTTATCTGACAACAAAGGCGATTGGTTTTATTCGCATCCGAAGTTTTTGATTAGCGGTAATTATTTAATTTGGACACAGATGAGAGTTAATAATGAATTAAGTCCGCCGTCGCCGCAGTTTAAGTTAACCGTGAAACCCGTTGCTTTTCAATTTGGAGTTTCGCAGTTAAGTTATGAGGCAATTTATTTTGTGGTTTCTCTTGTTTTGTTTATTATTTTGATTATTGCTTTGATTTATACCTCCTATCATTTTTATCAGGGGAGAAAGAAACATCGCCTAGTAATGAAAGAAATTAAAGAAGCTGAAGAGGCAGTTCGTTATGGATTTTTACTGTTGAAACGCGATATTGAAAAACAACTAGAATTTATCGAAAGCCTTAAACTTAAAGGTGAAATAAAAGAAGAAGAAGAGGGATTAGAATTAAAACTTTTAAAGGATTTGGAATGGGTTAAACAGAAAATTGGGAAAGAGGTTAAAGATATTGAAATTAAAGAGGAATAAATTTAGATTTGACAAAAATAGAATTTTATTCATAATAAAGGCAGAAATTTAAAATTTTTAAAGGAGGTGTTAAATGTTTAGAAAATCTATGAAGCACATCCCTTATGTCAAGATTAATGATTTAAAAGGGAAATTCATTTTAATTGAGGGGCTGAATGGCTCTGGTAAGACTACACAGGCAAAAATGATTGAGGAAAGCTTGGCAGAAGAGGGAGTAATGGTGAAGTATAACCATGAACCTACATCGACGGACCTCGGATTGTTTATTCGACAGGTTATTGAGAAAAAGGCGCCAAACCTGTCGAAAGAGCAGATAATGAATATTTTAAAAAAAATTTTTCCACCCGATGATTCACGATTAGAAATAGCCAAATCAATTATTGAAGAATTTGGTAGCGGCTATATTCGTAACAACGAAGAGGCTAAAAGGCAATTTTTGTTTATGACAGATCGGCTGCTCGATGTCAAAGAAAATATTTTACCAGCGCTCAAACGGGGAGGAGTTGTTATTCAAGACAGGTATGATATTTCTTGTTATCTTCACGGAATGGCTAAAGGATTGTCGTTTCCGTATCTATCATACCGTCATTTACGGATTCTTAGGGAAAATTATATTGGACCGAATCTCCTCCTTTTTTACTGGGCGCCAGTTGAAGTCGCATTGGAGCGTCTGAAAGAATCTGGTAAAGTTATAGATGTTTATGAAAATAAGAAAACTCTAGAAGAGATTGAAAAGGCCGCGCGGTGGTTGTTTTCTTTTCGGTTTAAAACCCCCAAGCCGAATAAACCATTAATGAGAAAGTTGAAAAAAGGAAATCAAAAAATGAAAGTTGTTATTATCAATGCTGAACCGCCGATTGAGGACGTGTTCGAAGAGTCGTGGAAATATATAGAAGAGTTAAGAAAAAAATATGAAAAAATGTAGCAAAAAGAGTGTCGGAGTTGTTATAGAGAAAGGCGGAAAATTCTTGTTGATTGATAGAAAAAGATTTCCTTTTTATTGGGCTGGGGTAGCGGGTCATATTGAGAGCAGAGAAACACCAAAAAACGCTGCTATCAAAGAAGCGAGAGAAGAAGTTGGCCTGAAAGTTAGAAAGTTAAAATTATTGATAAAGAAAAGAAAATTTTATAAAAATCATTGCCGCCGAGGTTCTAAATCGCATTACTGGTGGGTTTTTAAAGCAGGTTTTACGGGAAGTGTTAGGGTGCGAAAGGAAGAAGTTAAAAGGTATAGGTGGTTTACTCCAGAAGAAATTAAAAAGTTAGCTGAGAGTGAAAAATTGGAGCCAGTGTGGATAAAAATTTTTAAAATAATAAAGGTCCTGAAATAAAACAGGACCTTTTTAATTTTTAATAATAGATTTATTAATAAATTTTTGCTAAAATAATAAAGTATGATGCTGTTTTTTAAAGAGCCGGTCAAGAAAATTGTTTTTTGTTCAAGCCAAAGATTTCGTCCAGAACTTTTAGAATTTATTAAAGAATTTAGAGAACTTGTTCGAAAAAATCAAAAACCATTTATGATTTTAGAACCTGATTTTGATGAACTGCCGAAAGAATTTTTAGAAGCGTCTGAGAAGGAAAGATTAAAAAAAGAAGAATATCGCAAACAATTAATTTGGGACGCCTCAAATCATTTATTTCAAAGAGTAAAAATTGCCGATATCGTTTTTATTTTCAATAAAAACGGCTATGTCGGCGTGAATACCAGTGGAGAATTATTTGCTGCTTCGGTGTTGGATAAAAAAATTTATGCTTTAGAAAAAAAAGTGATGATGGGTCATTATCCCGATGATTTATACGAAGAACCATTTGTTTCTTTTTTAATTTGGGATGTGGCACCAACGCCTCAAATATTTTTTGAAAAAATCTGCAAAGATTTTAAAAAATAGTTATAATAAAAAATATGTCCAATTATTTAGCAACTATTGGTTTAGAAATCCATATTGAGTTAAAAACAAAAAATAAGATGTTTTGTGATTGTTTGAATGATTCAGAGGAAAAACATCCTAATTTAAATGTTTGTCCGATTTGTTTGGGGCATCCAGGCACCTTACCTAAACCAAACAAAGAAGCAATAAGAAGTGTTTTAAAATTAGGAAGCGCTTTAAATTGTCATTTGCGAGAAATTTCAAAATTTGATAGAAAAAATTATTTTTATCCGGATTTACCAAAGGGATATCAAATTTCGCAATACGATATGCCATTTTGTGAAAATGGTTATTTAGAAATTCCTTTTATAAATCCGCAAACCAACCTTTTTGAATTTAAAAAAATTCGCATTCGCCGTATTCATTTAGAAGAAGACACAGGACGATTAATTCATGAAAATAATAAAACTTACGTTGATTTTAATCGAGCAGGTGTACCTTTGGCTGAATTGGTAACTGAGCCCGACATTCATTCAGCGGAAGAGGCCAAAAAATTTTGCGAAGAATTACAATTAATTATTAGATATTTAAAAATTGCTAATGCCGACATGGAAAAAGGGGAGATGCGTTGCGAGGTTAATATTTCTGTGAAAAAAGAAGATGAAGAAGGATTGGGGACAAAAGTAGAAATTAAAAATCTCAATTCATTTAAGGCAGTAGAAGAGGCGATAAAGTATGAAATGGAAAGACAAATTGATTTATTAGAAAAAAGCGAGAAGATTATTCAGGAAACGCGCGGTTGGGATGAGAAAACGCAAAAAACAATATCGCAACGAAAAAAAGAAGAAGCGCATGATTATCGTTATTTCCCAGAGCCAGATTTAAAACCTATAAAAGTTAATGAAGAGTTTGATTTAGAAGAAATTAAACGTGAAGTGCCAGAATTACCCAATGAAAAACGTTTAAGATTTATGAAAGAGTTTGGATTTAAACCAAAAGAAATAGAAGAATTGGTTTATGATTTCGAATTAGCTGATTATTTTGAAAAAGTTGTAATGGAATTGGATGCTCTAAAACCCTTAGAAGGAGAGCGACGCGAAAAAAGAATAAAGTTGGCCTATAACTATCTTATTACTGATTTAAGAGCTTTAATGTTTCAAAATAACTATAAAATTAGCGATTTAAAAATTCCAACCAATCACTTCGCTTTATTAATTAATTTTATTGATGAAAATAAAATTTCATCAGCTGCGGCTAAATCAGTATTAGCAGAAATATTTGAGAGCGGTGCCAATCCCGAAGTGATAATTAAAGAAAAAAATCTTTTTCAAATTTCTGATACTTCAGAAATTGATGAAATAGTTAAAAAGATTATTGCTGAAAATCCTAATCCTGTAGCGGATTTCCAAAAAGGAAAAGCTAATGCCTTACAATTTCTAGTTGGTCAAGTAATGCGAGAAACCAAAGGTCGATATAATCCTAATATTGTCCAAGAGCGATTAAAATCGTTATTGACAACTAAAGAATAATTTGGTATAATATAAATATATGGAAGAATTTCGCAAAGATATTTTGGAAAAATTAAAAAAGAGAGAAGAGGAAAAAAAGAGAATGGAACAACGAACTGCGGCTGATTTTGTTGAATTTGAGGAAGAAGAAGGGCAATTAAAAAGAATTGAGCCGGATACAGATATAAAAAAAAGAATCTTACAAGAAGAGTTCGATAGAGAATGGCGGGAATTAAACGAGCGCCATCAAAAAGTTTTAGCTGAAATGGAGGAACAAGAAGAGAGATTGAGAAAGGCTGTGGAATTAGAAAAAATGGCAGAGGAGGCTAAGGAATTAATTGAAAAAATTAAAGAAAGAGAAAAAGAATTAAAAGAAATAGAGCAAAGATTGGAAGAATTAAAAAGGTTATAAGCGGATATTATTCTAGAAATTTTTTAATTAGCCTTTCTGCTGTTTTGATATTTGATATCCATCTAATTTCACTATCTTTCCTAAACCAAATCATCTGGCGGCGAGCATACTGCCAGATTTTGGTTTTTAATTGTTCAAACATTTCTGAATAAGTTAATTTCTTTTGTAAATATAAACTGATATAGCGGTATTCTAATCCAAAATCATATAATCTTTTCCATGAAACTCCTTTTTGACGGATTTTTTTTATTTCTTCAATCATCCCTTCCTCTAATCTTTTAATTAAACGTTTTTCAATTCGTTTTTTTAATTCTTGCGCTGAACGATAAACACCAATTTTTAAAACTTCATATGGCGATGATTTTTTAAGCGGCGGCATGGGTTTTTTAAGTGTTAAAATAATTTCTAAAGCTCTAATAAGACGTCGACGATTAAATGGATCCATTTTTTTAGCATATTTTGGGTCTAATTTTTTGAGTTTTTGAAATAATTTCTCGGTTGTTAATTTATCCAACTTTTTTCTTAATTGAGGATTTGGTTTGACGTTGGGAAATTGATATTCATAAATTAAAGCATCAATATAAAAACCTGTGCCTCCACAAATAATTGGTAATTTATTTTTATTTAAAATTTCTTTAATAGCTTCTTTTCCCAATTTTTGATAATCAGTTACAGTAAAAATTTTTTTAGGGGAAACAACGTCAATAAGATAATGTTCTATACCTTTATAAAAAAGACCATCTTTTTTCTTCTGTAATGGCACTTTGCCAGTTCCAATATCCATTTCCTTATAAACTTGCCGCGAATCAGCCGATATAATTTCACCGTTAAATTTTTTTGCTAAAGCTACAGCTAGATCCGATTTTCCTGAAGCATTAGGGCCTAAAATAACTACAATTTTTGGTTTCTTTTTTAAACCATTTTTATTTTTTATTTTTTGTTGATTAGACATTTGGGAGATTAAAGTTTTTTTGGTTTGGGTATTTGTTGTTTACAAATTTCAATAAAGTTTTCAATATTCATCAATTTTATTTCTGGATTAGAGCGTTCGCGGATTGGCAACTGACCAGAATCCATTTCTTTCTGACCAACAACAAGAATATAAGGAATTTTTTCTATTTCGGCGTTTCTGATGCGTTTGCTAATGGTTTCATTACTGTCATCAATTTCAACACGAAAATTATTTTCTTCAAACTTTTCTTTTAATTGATAGGCGAAATGATTAAATTTATCGCTCACGGGTAAGATTTTAATTTGGATAGGCGCAAGCCAGAAGGGTAGGGCACCGGCGTAATGTTCGAGGAGAGCGCCAAAAAATCTTTCCAAAGAACCCATTAGTGCTCGATGAATCATATAAGGTTGCTGAGGTTTGCCGTTTTTATCAATATAGCGCATTTCAAATTTTTCTGGCATATTAAAATCAAATTGAATTGTTGAACATTGCCATTCGCGTCCCAATGCATCTTTGACTTTAATGTCAATTTTGGGGCCATAAAAAGCACCACCTCCTTTATCAACTTTATAAGGCAACTTCGAACTTTTAATGGCTTTTTCTAATGCTTTGGTTGCGTCATCCCATTTTTTATTATTGCCGATAGCATCTTTTGGTTTTGTTGAAAGATAAATTGCGAAGTCATTAAAACCAAAACTCCGCAATATATAAATAGAAAAATCCAAAACTTTTTTAATTTCACTTGGCATTTGTTCCGGCGTACAAATCAAGTGTGCATCATCCTGCGTAAAGCCACGCACGCGTAATAATCCATGGAGAACACCAGCTTTTTCATAACGATAAACAGTTCCTAATTCAGCCCAGCGCAACGGTAAATCTTTGTAAGAGCGAATTTTCGTTTTGTATATTTGAATATGAAAAGGACAATTCATTGGTTTAATGAAATATTCATCCTCATCAATTTTCATTGGCGAGTACATATTTTCTCGATAAAAATTTAGGTGCCCGCTGATTTTCCATAAATCTGATTTACCAACGTGCGGAGTAAAAACAATATCATACCCATTTTTTAAATGGGCTTCTCGCCAGAAGTTCTCCATAATTACTCGAATCAATCCTCCTTTAGGGTGCCAATAGACCAATCCTGGGCCGAATTCTTCATGAAAACTAAATAAATCCAGTTGTTGTCCTAAAATTCGATGGTCGCGTTTTTTGGCTTCTTCTAATGTTTTTAAATAATTTTCTAATTCTGTTTTAGTGTTAAAAGCCAATCCATAAATACGAATAAGCATTGGATTTTTTTCGTCTCCGCGCCAGTAAGCGCCAGCTAATCGTTCTAATTTAAAAGCGTCTTTTTTAATAACTTTTGTTGAGGCAACATGCGGGCCAGCGCATAAATCTACAAAAATTTCTTGTTTGCCATTAAGAGTTCTATAAATAGAGATGGGTTTCTTTTGTTTTTTTAATTCTTCTATTAATTCTAATTTATAAGGTTGATTTTGAAATATTTTTTTAGCCTTTGCATAAGTAACCAATTCCTTTTTGAATTTTAGGTCGTTATTTAATAAATCTCTTATCATTTTTTCTAACTTTAAAAGAATCGATTCATCAATTTTTTCTTTACCAAAATCAAAATCATAATAAAAACCATTTTCAATAATCGGCCCTATTCCAAATTTAACATTGGGATAAAGTTGAGAAACAGCCGCAGCCATTATATGACTCAAAGAATGTCGAATTTTTTCTAAATTTTTTTCATTTTTGTTCATAAAATTATTTATAAGCTAAAATTTTTTCGCAAACGATATTTAAATGATCGTTATTTTTATTTACCCGACCTTCAAGGATGATTATACTATCTTTTTTCCAGAAAGTTAAGGTTTTTTCGAGTGTATCAGGGAAAACAGTAATTTCTCCATTGCTGCTGGTATCTTCTATTATAACAGTTAACATTGAACGGCCATTTTTGGTTAAAATTTTTTTAATATCAGTGATAACACCTCCAATTTTAACCTTTTTATTTATTAATTTTTCAGAAATTTGAGACAAAGGATAAATGCCAATTTTTCTAAACTTTTCCTCATATTTTTTTACAGGATGGTCAGAAATATAAATACCCATCAATTCCTTTTCGTATTTTAATTTTTGTTCTAATGACATATAATCAGATTTTTTCAAGCGCAGGGCAGGAAATGACATTTCTTTGCTAAAAAGATTAACTTGCGGACTAATAGAGATTTTTTTCACTTCTTGGTTATATTCAAGCAAATTATCTAAATTGTCAAGCAATTCTCCTCGCTCAGCCAATGAATCAAAAACACCGGCTTTAATTAAACTTTCCAATGACTTTTTATTTAAATCTTTATGACAGATGCGCTGCAAAAAATCTTTTATATCTTTAAAAGTTCCATTATTTTTTCTTTCTCTAATAATATCTGCCACAATTGCCGCGCCCACATTTTTAATTGCTAATAACCCAAAACGAATAGCGCCTTTTTCTTTTACAACGGAAAATTTTTCAAAGCTTTCATTAATATCTGGCGGCAAAATTTCAATTTTCATCCTGCGGCATTCATTAACTAATTCAGCAGTGCGTTCTGTCTCTACTGCTTCATTATTCATTAAAGCCGCCATAAATTCCAAAGGATAATGCGTTTTTAAATAGGCGGTGCGAAAAGCAATTTGAGCATAAGAAGCGCTATGACTTCGATTAAATCCATATTCAGCAAAGGGTTCAATAAAATTCCAAATTTTCTCGGCGATTTCTTGTGAAATTCCGCGTTCCACCATTCCTTGAATTAATTTTTGTTTCTGCGCATCCAAAAGAGATTTTATTTTTTTGCCAATAGCGCGTCTTAAAATATCAGCTTCGCCCAATGTAAATCCTGCTAAATCGCGGGCAATCTGTAATAATTGCTCCTGGTAAATAGCAATACCATGGGTTGGTTTAAGAATTGGTTCAAGTTTGGGATGTAAATAAGTTATTTTTTCACGGCCATATTTTCGAGCGATATATTGCGGAATAAGATCCATCGGACCAGGACGATAAAGTGAAATCATAGCAATTAAATCTTCCATATCGTTCGGTTTTAATTCTTTAAGATACCGTCGCATGCCCGCACTTTCTAATTGAAAAACACCAATTGTTTCTCCTTTTTGAAGCAACTCAAAAGTTTTTTTATCTTTTTCGTCAATGTTATTAAAATCAACCTTTACATTATTAATTTTTTCGATTAAATTCAATGCGTCTTCAATAATTGTTAAATTACGCAAACCCAATAAATCCATTTTTAAAAGACCTAACGATTCCAAAGAGTACATGTCATACTGCGTGATGATGGAATTTTCATCTTGCGGAGCGCGTTGCAGTGGAGTGTAATTAGTGATTTCTTCGCGAGTAATGACAATGCCACAAGCATGGATAGAAGCATGACGAGCAACACCCTCCAATTTTTTAGCCGAGTCAATTAATTTTTTTACATCTTGGTCGCGTTCATATAAATTTTTTAGTTCAATAACATTGTTTAAAGCTTCATCTAAAGTTGCGTTAAATGGAATGAGTTTAGCAATAGTGTCGCAGAAGCTATAGCTTAATCCTAACGCTCTTCCAGCATCGCGCACAGCCGCTCTAGCTGCCATTGTTCCAAAAGTAATAATTTGCGCCACGCGATTTTCGCCGTATTTATTTCTTAAATATTGAACAACCTCATCGCGGCGCGTATCAGCAAAATCCATATCAATATCAGGCATCTGAATTCTTTCGGGATTTAAAAAGCGCTCAAAAAGAAGGTTATATTTTATTGGATCAATATCGGTAATATTGAGCAAATACGAAACAATTGAGCCAGCAGCTGAACCGCGACCTGGGCCTACAACAATACCATTCGATTTTGCCCAATTAACAAAATCCTGAACAATTAAGAAATAAGAAGCAAAACCAGTTTTTTGAATAATTTCCAATTCATAATTAAATCGCTGAAGAATTTCAGGTGTTATATTTTTATATCTTTTTGGTAAATTTTCTTCGCACAATTTTTTTAAATAAGATTCTGGCGTTTCACCAAGCGGCACTTCAAAATAGGGGAGAAGCGTTTTGCCAAACTCCAATTGAACATCGCATTTATCAACAATTAATTGCGTATTTTCAATTGCTTCTGGGAAATCATAAAATAATTCTCCAATTGTTTGCTGAGAGCACAATGAAAAATCATCAGCGCTTAAAGTAAGTCGGTCTTCTTCAAAAACTTTATTACCTGTTTGAACCGCTAGCAAAATATCATGTGCTTCGGCATCCTCAGGTTTTAAATAATGAGTGTCATAAGTAGCAACCGCTGGGATATTAAATTTTTTGCTCAATTTAATGAGTTGCTCTTTAATAATTCTTGATTCTTCGATTTTGGGATGATAATTAATTTCTAAATAAAAATCTTCACCAAAAATTTTTTGATATTCTTTAATTTTTTCTTCAGCTTCATCTAAACGATTAGCCAAGATTTTTCTTGGAATTTCGCCAGCCAAACAGCCTGATAAAGCAATAACACCTTCTTTATACTCTTCCAATAATTCTTTATCAACGCGCGGTTTGTAATAAAAACCTTCCAAATGCGCGCGGGTAATTAATTTCATTAAATTTTTATAACCCTGATAATTTTTGGCTAAAAGTGTTAGATGATAGCTTTTGCTGTCAATTTTTGCTCTTTTTTGAAAACGATTTTCCAACGCAACATAAACCTCAACACCTAAAATTGGTTTAATTCCATTTGCGGTGGCGGTTTTATAAAACTCGGGAATGCCATACATTGCACCATGATCGGTCAAAGCCAAAGCATCATATCCTAATTCTTTGGCATACAAAACCAGTTCATCAATTTTTGCCAAGCCATCAAGCAAAGAATAATGACTATGAACATGTAAATGAGTAAACTTTTTCATACTAAAAAATTTCTTTATTCAATTTTAACACAAAAAAATTAGAAAGAAAAATTTTTTTAAGAAAAATTTTCTAAAAATTTTTAATAAAAAGACTCCCTTAAAGGGAGTCTTCGGGGAATAGGCTTTTGCTAAATTTTGATCCGCATTCGGGGCAGTAATAACCCCTTCTCTTTGCAATTAACAGCTCGTCATTTTCTGATTCTTTGCAGGTTTCTACGGGCAAATCAACAATTTCCAGTAACAAATTTAAACAATTTGGGCATTTCATTTCCGTCTCCAAATAAATTCTTTTTTTTCTCGTTTTTTTCATTAAAAACCTCCTTATTAAAAATTTTTAAAGCCATACGGCTCTAAATTGGAGATTAATTTTTATAATAATTTTGTCAAGAATTTTTATTCGTAGCGCAGGGCCTCAATCGGAGATTTTTTAGCTGCTTTTCGTGCTGGATATAAACCAAAAATTAAACCTATCAAAGCCGAAGTGATTAATCCCAAAAACATTGCGCCAATCGGAAAAGTGAATTGCCAATTAACTGCTAGTAATTTACTTAAAACTATAGATGAAATTAAAGAATTGGCTGCGCCAAAAATAATCCCGATAATTCCGCCAGCCATTGTTAAAAATACTGCTTCCAATAAAAATTGAAGAAGAATTTCTTTTGGTGTGGCACCCAGAGCTTTTCTTAATCCAATTTCTCTGGTCCTTTCCGTTACCGAAACGAGCATTATATTCATAATACCAACGCCGCCGACAATTAAAGAAATAGCTGCCACTGCCGCTAGAAAGTATTTTAAAGTATTGGTAACTGTTTGCGTTTGTTTGATGGCTTCTTTTTGGGTTTGAATATAAAAATCATCTTTCTCTGGATCAAGAATATTATGTGATTCTCTCAATGTTTGTTTTATGTCTTCAACGGTAATATCAACGTTTTCTTCTTTGTCTACTTCAATAGCAATACGATGGTAATATTTAATTCCAAAAAGATTTTGTTGAGCAGCGGTGTAGGGGATAATAATTAAATCATCAAAATTAACGAAAGTACCCTGACCTTTTTGTCCAATTACTCCCACTACTTTAAACACTTGATTTTTAATTTTAATCTTCTGGCCAATTGTTTCATCTTCGCCAAATAATTGTTCTTTAACTTTGTGACCAATAACTGCTACATTCGCATAAGCTTTAACATCATCTTCGGTGAATGGTTCGCCTTTTTCAAGAGTGATATTATAAATTTCATTAAAATATTCAGAAACTCCCAAAATAGTAGCGCGATAGGTTTGACTACCAAAAGAAACCAATTCATTACCAAAAACAATAGGCATAATGCGATTTAAATGAGGAACATTGTTCTTATTTTTTAATGCTTCAACATCTTTGATTTTCAATGAATCAGAAAAAATAGAAAGAATATCCATAAAGCCTTTTGGTTGGCGGCCGGGCAAAACAGCAATTACTTTAGCACCCAATCCCTGCATCTGAGCTAAAATTAAATTTTGCGCTCCTTGACCAATAGACATCACCATCATAATGGCGGTAATGCCAATAACAATTCCTAAAATAGTTAAAAGAGAACGAGAACGATTCGTTTTTAATCCACCAAGAGCAATTTTCGAAAGGGTTTTTAATTTCATAATGTTTATTTAATAAATTGAAGCGCGTCAAAGCGTTCGTTATTAATTGTGTCTGATTGAATTTCTCCATCAAATAATTTAATAATTCGTTCAGCGCATTTGGCGGTATAGGTTTCGTGAGTGATTAAAATAATTGTATGACCTTCATTATTTAATTGTTGAAGTGTAGCCATAATCTGTTGACCTGCTTTACTATCTAAATTGCCTGTTGGTTCATCAGCGAAAATAACTAATGGATTGGTAACCAAGGCGCGAGCAATAGCCACTCTTTGCTGTTCGCCGCCGGATAATTGATTTGGTAAATGATTAATGCGATGTGTTAATCCAACCTTACTCAAAGCCTCATAAGCCAATTTATTCCATTCTTTTTCAGGAATATCAGAGTAAACGAGAGGTAATTTTACATTTTCCAGTACGCTGGTTTTAGCCAAAAGATTAAATTGCTGAAAAACAAACCCCATTTTTTTGTTGCGAATTTTTGCCATTTCTTCTTCGGAATAATCATAAATGGAGCGATTCTCAAACAAATATTCTCCAGCGGTTGGCTTATCTAAAAACCCTAAAATATGGAGTAGGGTAGATTTACCCGAACCAGAGGGACCTGTTATAGCGACAAATTCACCATTTTTTATTTCCAAAGAAATGTTTTTTAAAGCAATTGTTTCCGTGCCATCATCACAGTATTTTTTCTCTAAATTATTAACTTTTATTAAAATCATAATTTATTTACCAGAAACAATAATCATTTCGCCTTCATTGAGGCCGTTTAAAATTTCAACCATCGCATTCTCACCGGTAATACCCGTTTCTACTTTTCTTTCTTCAATGGTTTTTGCATCTTTATACCAAACACGAACCATTTTTGTGCCATTTGAACTAATTACCGCTCTTCGGGGAATCATTAAAACATTTTCTTTTTCTTGGGTAATAATATCAATATTAGCCGACATGCCTGCTTTTATTTCATCATTGTTTACATTAATAAATTGTAATTTTGCTTTGTAAGTCGGCACGCCTTCTACTAATGTTGCTGCAGGGTCAAGATGAATAACTTGCGCTTCAAAAATTTTATTGGGACCATAAGCATCAAGAGTTATTTTGGCTTTATTCCCAACTTTAATTTTAGCAATATCAATTTCAGAAATAAGCGTTTCAATCTCGTATTGATTATCAGCAATTAAAGAAGCAACAGGAATATTGGCAGTAACCATTTGACCAATTTGCAAATCAAATTTAGTAATAACACCATCAAACGGAGCAGTTAAATAACAATCCGCCACTTTATTGCGGGCATCTTCTAAATTATTTTGATATTGTTTAACAGTTAATTCTTGGCTTTTGATATCAAAAGGATAATTATTAAGCAAATCTTTTTGGGTGTTGATTTGATTGCGAATAATTAAAAGATTTTGAAGATAAGAATCAATGGTTTGAGAATAAGTAGTGAGTTGTTGGAGATGATTGGTAATTGTTGAAGTTTTGTTATGTGTTAAATTATTCTGAATGAGAAAATTATTAAGATAAATAATAGGATCGCGTCCGGTTTTAATTAAATCAGCTATTTTAACTAAAAGCGAATAGCCGATTTCAATAGCGTTGAAGCGTTCTTCACCGCTGCCACGTTGAGCGATTTGATATTTATCAATAGCTTGGGTAAGTAAATTTTTAATTTCATTATAAAGAGTTTCAGCTTTTGCCGGCGTTAAAATAAAACTGGAATTATAATCTGAGTAATATGTAATATTATTTTTGCTTCCGTCTGATAAATCATTTTCAAAATAAATAGCGCGGATATTTTCTAAAATTGTTGGCGCTTGTTGATAAAAACTGGCTAAAATAATCAAAGCATCCTCATAGCTTTTATTAAGAGCGTCTTCACGAAGTAATTGTTGATATTGTGATTTTAATTTTTCTAAATTATTTTGGGCGGTAGCTAAAAGTATTTCAGCATTCCTGAGATTTTGCTCTAAATCAGCACAATCAATTTTGGCCAGAGTGGAGTAGGCTTTTACTTTTTTTCCAACATCCGCATTCAAATAAACAACTCGCCCAGATTTTTTAAATGACAAATCAACGTTTTGTGAAGAAACCACGCGACCAGTGGTGCTAACAATTTCTTTAAGACTTCCTTTTTCAACTGAGGCAAATTGAAAATTGTTTTTATTTTTAGAAATCGCTATTTGATAGACGATTAGCGCAAGAAAAATCAAGATAATGATTAGGGGAATAAAAATTTTTGGTTTTTTGATTTTTTGCAATAATGAGCGGAACATATTAAATTCCATTATAAACCTTTTTAACAAAAAAAGAAAGTCAGCGCATTCTTGATTTTTTAGTTTTTATTTTTTAAAATAAATTAGCATTCCGGTGTAGCTCAACGGTAGAGCGGCTCCCTGTTAAGGAGACGGTTGTAGGTTCGAATCCTACCACCGGAGCACTAATTAACACCTGCTTAAATTTTTTATATTATTTACCAAATTTAATCCACAAATCTAAGAAACGAAGTCTGAGCCGATAATTTGCCCGCCGCCACAGGCGGCGGGCAGGAAAACCCGTTCGGCTCGCGAGCAAAAAAATTCCTTCCCTAAAATCCCTCCATTTTTGCTCACTCGCCGGAAGAAAAGAAATTTAGTTATACACAGATAAGGGTATTGACAATAAGATAAGGATTTGCTATCCTTATTATAGAAATAATAAATTAAATAATAGTAAAAAATATTAGGAAAAATATGGCATCACCAACCGAAAAAAGAGAGCGATTTAAAAAATTAGCTGTTTATAGAACAAATGAGGTTTTGAAACGGCTTAAAATATTAGGTAATTGTGCTAATCGTAGTGCTTATGATTATACGGAAGAAGAAGTTAATAAAATTTTTTTAGAGATTGAGAGAAAAGTACGAGAAATAAAAGCTAAATTCCATTTTCCTAACAAAAATAAGGAATTTAAATTATAAAATATGACCAATCAAAAAATAAAGGAACTTTGTATTGATCTTGCAATGGCCGAAAGTGAGGAAGCCGTTGTTAATATTCTGAAAAAAGCTGGTTTTTGGAATGATCCAAATGTATGGGTAGATTATGACCGAAACCCTAATAATTTTTCTACAATAGGAAATCAACAAAGTAGTCCAGACGCCGCATTAGTAGAGAAAATAATCAATTCAGTAGACGCAGTCTTAATGAGAGAGTGTCAACGGCGAGGTATTAAGCCGGATAGCTCTGAAGCGCCTAAAAGTATTCAAGAAGCATTAAAAGAATATTTTGGTATCTATGATGGAAAGTTATCTAATATTGATGCAAGTCAAAGAGCTGAACTCGCAAAGAATATACTATTGGTTGCTACGGGAGAAAAATCAAATCCCTGTTATTCAATTATTGACTTTGGAGAAGGTCAAACTCCTAAACGAATGCCGGATACATTTTTATCTTTGAATAAAAAGAATAAACTCAATGTACCATTCGTCCAAGGAAAATTTAATATGGGCGGGACAGGTGCGCTTCAGTTTTGCAGTCGAAAATATAATTTACAATTAATCATTTCAAAACGAGACCCAGAAATAGCCAAAAATGAAAATGACGAAACAAAAAATAAATGGGGATTTACGATTGTTAGGAGAGAAGACCCAAGAGAAGGTATGAGAAGCTCGAGTTTTAGATATTTAGCACCTAATGGAGAAATTCTTATGTTTGATAGCGAATATTTACCACTTTTACCCGGAGAATATCCTGAACCATACGCCGAGAGATTTGATTACGGCACTTTTATTAAATTGTACGAATATCAACTTCATGGTGGATTGAAAACTATAGTTAAATTTGATTTATATTACAGACTCTCTTTATTGCTGCCTAATATAGCTTTACCGATAATAATGTACGAAAGGAGAAAAGGTTATCGGGCAGATTCATACCATATTGTTATGTCCGGTTTAGGCGTGAGGCTTGATGAAGATAAAAGTGAGAATCTAGAACCGAATTTCCCTAGTTCTAGCGAAATGAAAATAAAGGGTCAGGAAATGAAAGTACTTGTTTATGCTTTTAAAAAAGATAAAAGAGAAAAATACACAAGAAATGAAGGCGTTGTTTTTATAGTAAATGGTCAAGCTCATGCTTTTTTGTCTCAAACATTTTTTGATAGGAAATCTGTGGGTATGTCCTATCTCGCTGATAGTATTTTAGTAATTGTTGATTGCTCTAAATTTGAAAGAAGAATACAAGAAGATCTTTTTATGAATAGCAGGGATAGGTTACGGGATACACCAATTAGATATGAAATAGAAAACCAATTAGAAGATTTAATAAGAAATCATGATGGTCTAAGAGCATTGAGGGAGCAAAGAAGAAGAGAAGAAATAGAGGATAAATTAAAAGATTCAAAACCATTAGCCGAAATTCTGGAAGATATTATAAAAAAATCTCCCTCCCTTTCTAAGTTGTTCCTAGAAGGCGTAAGGATTCGTAATCCTTTTAATTTAACAGATGCTAAAATCAAAAAAGAATTCAAGGGAAAAAGATTTCCAACTTATTTTAAGCTTTCTAAGGAATATTCCGAGGATAAACCAAAAAATGCTCCTATAAATAGGCGATTTAGAGTTCAATTTGAAACCGATGCAGAAAATGAATATTTTAACCGAGACAGAGAACCAGGACAATTTTCAATCTCATTTAATCACCATACAATAAGAGATTTTTCTTTAAATTTGTGGAATGGATTAGCAACTTTAACAGTTGCGCTTCCAGAAAATGTTGAAATCGGTAATATTTTGCATTTCAAAACAGAGACAACAGATAATTCAAGAGTTGAACCTTTTTATAACGAATTTTATGTAAAAGTAGCTGGGCCCGAAAAACCTTCTGCCGGAGGACAGGGGAAAAGAAGATTACCCCCTGGAGAAGAAGAGGCGGAAGAAACAAGAAAACTACCTTCTGGGTTATCCTTACCTAATATAATTGAATTAACAAAAAAAGATGAAAACTGGTCAAGACACTTTAAAGAAGATGAAGACGCTTTGGCAGTTAAAGACACGGGGGAGAAAAGTTATGATTTTTATATAAATATGGATAATGTATTTTTACGAACAGAAATAAAAGGAAATACTAAAATTAACCCACGATTATTAGAAGCAAGATTCAAATATGGGATGGTATTATTAGGAATATCGTTGCTCGAACATTTCGAAAAAAAGACAGAGAATGAGACTGAAATACAAAAAAATGGATTATCAGTTTATGACGAGATATTTTCTGTCAGCAGAGCAATTTCGCCGATTTTGCTCCCAATGATCGCTTCTTTAGGAGATTTAGAGCTTGATTAATATATAACTAAATTTCTTTTCTTCCGGCGAGTGAGCAAAAATGGAGGGATTTTAGGGAAGGAAATTTTTTGCCCGCGAGCCGACGGATTTGGTTCGCCAGCCCGCCCTCGGCGGACTGGCATTCAGAATTCGACGTCGGGATTTTCTTTAAAATAAGTTCGGATTTCGTTCAATATACGGAGCATCAATCAAAAACGGCCCCTATGGCCGTTTTTTGTATTCCATTTGCTTAAATGAAAACTCATAAAAATTTTTGTTTATTTAATCAACTAATTTTAAGGGTTCACTTATTGATGTAATATTATGTTTATAGATCTTAAGCTAATAATAAAATAGGTTAATAAATCGAATTATCTTAATTTAAATTGTGAATGTTTAACTTTTTTATTATAATTTTCATATATGAAAACCCTCACCCTTCACTCCGCCTGGCTGATTAAAGCTCCAATAGAAGAAGTTTTTAATTTAATAACCGATTTTGAAAAATGGCCAGAGTATTTTCCGAAAGTAGCAGCGTCTGTAAGAATTATAAAACGAGAAGGAAATAATTTGGAGATTAACGCAATAGTTAAATCCCTCGGCCGAGAATTTCCAATAAAAATGAAAATTCAAATTTTGCCAGGAAGAGGATTTATTTCAGATAATGAAAGTTTTAAATTTGGAACTTCTGGTCATGAAGAGTTTTTGCTTTCTGAACATCCAGAAGGAACTTTGATTAATTATAATTACCAAATTTTTATTCATAAATTTTGGCTTCGGATTATTGCAAAACCATTAATTGGAAGATTTTTGTTTAAATATTGGGAGAAAGCCGTTATAAATCAATTAAGAAAAAGACTTGAAAAATAAAATTTTTTGATGGTGAATGTGGCGAAGAAAAATATTTAAAAGCCCCAATCAAAAATCGCAGAGGGCTTATTTTTTGAGTTTAAAAACGTTAAACCATGTTATTTTAATTTTCAATTTATTAGATTTATAATAAAAATAAAGGTCGATTTATATAAGGAAATATGACCAATTTTGTTATTAAAAAATCAGGTGAGAGAGAGCCGTTTGATCCGATGAAAATTGAAAATTCTATTCGAGCAGCTGCTATTGATGCGGGTTTAACGCCAGAAAGAATTGATGAAATTGTGGGTAGGGTAGCAAAAATTGTTATTGATTCGGTTGTAGATAGAAATGAAGTTAATAGTTTTGAAATTAAAGAAAGAATTTTGGCAGAGTTAGATGTAGTTGAACCAGCGGTAGCTGAAGCTTGGCGAAAATTTGATGAAGCAAAGGAAAATCAGAAAGGATAAAAAATTTTTAAATAAATATGAAAAAAATTTGGTTTGTAGTGCCAATTATTTTATTGGTGGGAATTATTTTGATAATTTTTTATAATTTCAAAAATAATAATCAAAAAGTTGTTAATCAAACCAATATGAAAATTTTTAGTCCAGCTTTTCAAAATAATGAAACGATACCATCGCGATACACTTGTGATGGAGAAAATATTAATCCACCGCTTTATTTTGAAGAAATTCCTCCAGAGACAAAAAGTTTGGTTTTAATTGTTGATGATCCAGATGCGCCAATGGGAAATTTTCTTCATTGGTTGGTTTTTAATATTCCTGCTGAAACAAAATTAATTGAGGAAAATTCAGTGCCTGTTGACGCAAAATTAGGCAAAAATGATTTTGGAAAATTAAGTTATGGTGGTCCATGTCCACCTTATGGTATTCACCGTTATTATTTTAGACTTTTTGCGCTTGATACAACTTTAGATTTACCAGAAGGCGTGTCGCGCGAAGAGGTTTTGGCAGCAATAAGAAATCATATTTTAGCTGAAAGTTATTTAGTTGGTCTGTATAGAAGACAGTAAGCAACATGGAGAAAAAAAATTTAAATTTTGTTGATTTTACCGATAAAAATATAGAAGAATCCTTGAGATTATTGGAGAGCTCGGTTAATGGATTAACAGAAAAACAAGTAACCGAACGTTTATTAAAATTTGGTTTTAATGAGCTTCCTTTCAAAAAAAGAAGATGGTTTCATATTTTATTTTCTCAATTTAAATCGCCATTCACTTATCTTTTATTCATTGCTGGCGCTATCTCGTTAATTATTGGCGAAATAATAGATTCTTTATTTATTTTTCTTTTTGTTGTGATTAATGTCGTTTTGGGTTTTGTTCAAGAATATCGCGCTGAGAAAGTAATAGAAGTTTTAAAAAGTTTTTTGCCTAATGATGTTAAAGTAATTAGAGAGGGGGAAAGGGTGATTGTTAATAAAAAATATTTGGTGCCTGGTGATATTGTGGTTTTATCTGCTGGCGATATTGCGCCGGCTGATTTAAGAATTATTGAAGCTAAAAATTTAATTATTGATGAAAGTATTTTAACAGGTGAATCCAAAGCTGTTGAAAAAGACGAAAAACCACTGACTTCTGCTACAAAAGAAATTTTTGAGGCAAAAAATATTATATTCTCTGGTACTTCAATAATAAATGGGGAAGCAAAGGGGGTTGTTATAAATAATATTAGAGAATCAGCAGTAGGAAAAATTTCTAAGCTTGTGGAAGAGATTGGTAAAAAAAGTTTCTATGAAAAAGAATTATTAGGATTTTCAAGATTAATCATTAAAATGGTCGTTTTTTTTATTACAGCTGTTTTTATCTTGCGTCTTTTTATTAACTGTGAAAATATATTTGATTATCTCATTTTTTGTATTGCTTTAATTGTTAGCATTCTCCCCGAAGCATTACCGACGGTGGTAGTTTTTTCGTTGTCTCAGGGAGCATTAAAATTAGCAAAACGAAAGGTAGTAGTCAAAAGATTGAATGCCATTGAAGATTTAGGCAATATTAAAATTTTATGTTCTGATAAAACAGGGACATTAACGGAGAACAAAATGACTCTAGATGAAATTTTTGCTAATAATATAGAAAAAACAATTCTTTTTTCATTGCTTTCTACAGAGTTATTAAAAAAACAAAAAAATATTGAAAATGCTTTTGATAAAGCCATTGTTGAAAAACACGCAAGCAATTTTACTTCGCAATTGAAAGAATTTAAGTTAATTGCCGAAAACCCCTTTGATTTAAAAAGATTGATTAACAGTATTGTGGTTGAGAGTAGTGATGGCAGACGATTTCTTATTGCAAAAGGTGCTCCAGAAAAGATTTTTGAAAAAACAGTAAAAATAGAGGCCGCTAAAATTGTAGAAGGTAAATTTGATTTTACAATTTTTGAAAGAAAGATTAAGGAGGCTGGTGAAGAGGGAAGGCGTGTTTTGGCGGTTGCCTATCGGGAAATAAAAGAAGGGGAATTTTTTAAAAACATAAATGAAGCAGAGGATAATTTTAATCTACTTGGACTATTAATTTTTGCTGATCCGTTAAAAAAGACAGCTAAAGAAACAATTACTAAAGCAGAAAAATTAGGAGTTAGAGTTAAGCTGATTACTGGCGATAGTCGAGAGGTGGCTGGATATATAGGATATCAAATTGGATTAATCTCTAATAAGAATGAGGTTAGAACTGGTAAAGAATTGGAACAATTATCTCCGGAAGAATTTGATAAAACTTGCGAAGAGATTGATGTTTTTGCTCGTATTTCGCCAGAAATGAAATATAAGATTATTGAATCGCTTCAGAAAAAGTATGAAGTTGGATTTTTGGGGGAGGGAATTAATGATGCGCCTGCTTTAAAAC
The DNA here is from genome assembly GCA_026415775.1 of Patescibacteria group bacterium. Taxonomy (NCBI): domain Bacteria; species Patescibacteria group bacterium. Next base: position 432,944 of record JAOAGL010000001.1, on the reverse strand, counting down.
TTGCCAATGTGGCTATTGCCGTTAACACTGCTGCTGATATTTCTCGTGAAATAGCTGATATTATTCTTTTGGAAAACGATCTTAATGTAATTATTGAGGGAATTTCTTATGGTCGGAAAATTTTTAATAATTTAGATAAATACATCAAAACAACATTAGCTTCTAATTTCGGCAATTTTTATTCCATTGCCCTTATTTCTTTATTTATTCCTTTTTTGCCGATGCTTCCCGTTCAAATTTTAGTAGTTAATTTATTATCCGATTTTCCAATGATTGCTATTGCTACTGATAATGTAGAAACAAAGGAATTAAAAAGACCCAAAAGCTATCAAATGCAAAAAACGCTACCTTTAATTATTAGATTGGCTATTGTGAGCACCATTTTTGATTTCATTTTTTTTGCTATTTTTTATCGTATGGGAGAAAAAAACCTTCAAACTTTATGGTTTATTGAAAGCATTTTAACGGAATTGGTATTAATCTTTGCTGTTCGAACAACGCAAAAATTTTATCAGACAATCAAGCCATCATATCCATTAATCTTTTTAGGATTGATAGCTACATTGGTTACTATTTTCTTACCTTTTACAAGTTTTGGAATTGATATCTTACATTTTCAAAAAGTTCCCATTCAATTTGTAATCATTGTAATTTTGTTGGTTACAATATACTTTATTATTAGCGAGGGTGTTAAATTAAAATACTATAAAAAACATCAATTGGATTTAAATCATCAGAAGTAGAAAATTAGGGCTGTGGATAACTCTTTGAAATTTGTTTAGAAAAATATATAATTAAATAAGGAGGCGATGAAACATGGCCTGTAATATGGACGCCTGGGCCATGTGGAGCTAGTGGCGTAACCGGCCTAAGCAAATAGCGACCTCCTAGGTCTATTTTTTATTTTTAATTGGTCTGTTATAATAAAAATGTATAAAATATTTTCTGCTATAAAAAATATTCAGCTATTAGGATTACAAGCAAAACCAATTTTAGCTGTTTTTTCTTTGCTTGCTTTTGTTTTAGATTTAACTTTTTCTGTTTATTTTTTTATAAAATATCTTAAAAGTCAAAAACAACAAAGGATTTTTTTATACATATCTTTAGTTTTGTTTTTTGTTTATTGGACACGATTGCCTTTCGCTCTTAATTTGCTGGGATTCACATTTGTTGTGGAACGAATATATTGGGTTTTTGCTGTTGCTTTACCATTATATCTTATTGCTTTAATACTTATTATTTTGGTATTAAGAACTTTATGTTCCGAACTCTGTCAAAAACGTGTGTTTATTTTTTTGCATGCTTGGGCAGTAGTTGCTTTTATTGTGATGTTTTATTATTTTGTTGCCTACAAAGGATTATTTTCTGATTATATACCAGTGAAGACATTGTATTATATTTTCATTTTTCCAGCAAGAATTTTTATTTTATTAGTTGCCCTGCGTCTTTTATTCGACAAACAAACAAACTTATTAAAAATACAAAAAATAGGCCCGATAATATTAATTGTAAATAATTTATTAGGAGCGCTTTTAAATTATTTTAATTATTCTGTAATGTTAAGCGTGCCACCAGCATTTTGGTTTTTGCCGGTAGCTGGTTATTCTATAAGTTATATTTGGGAATTAATCAATTCAATTCTTTTAATCGTTGGTTTTTTGTTTATTACTTCTCAAATTAAATTTTGTAAAAATATTAACTAATCAATTTTTTATTGTTTAGATAAATTTTGATAAAATCTCTTAGAATACAAACGCAAATGAAAAATTTGTGGCTTTTGGGTGATTTTTTTGGTTTTTCGTTAATTAGAAATTATTTTGTTATAATTATAATAAGAAATGAAAAACAAATGTTATGCTGAATTAATACAAATTTTCATTTATTTCTTCAGTCGTCTTTTAATAGTGTTTTTCAAGAGAGGATGATGGCGATAATAAATTTTATAAAAATATGTTATTAAATAATACAAAAAACAAAAATAAAACTATAAATTGGCATGCTCTAGAAAGTGAAAAAATTTTTTCTATTTTGCAAACAAGAAATTCGGGATTAAATGACAAAGAAGCAGCTAAAAGACAGGATGTTTATGGTTTGAATAAATTGGAAGAATATAGAAAAACTAATTTATTAAGACTTTTTTTGAAACAATTTAAAAGCCCTTTAATTTATATATTATTAATTGGTGGGATTATTACTATATTTTTAAAAGATTTTACAGATAGCATTGTTATTTTTGGAACAATAATCATCAACTCTTTTATTGGATTTTTTCAAGAGAAAAAAACAAATCAGATTTTTCAACAATTGCAAAAATATTTAAAAAATAGTGCTAAAGTTAAACGAGAAGGATTAATTAAAGAAATTACAGCAGAAGAAGTGGTACCAGGAGATATTGTGATTTTAGAAATGGGACAGCGCGTTCCTGCTGATGGTAGAATTATTGAAGCAAATAATTTGAAAATTAATGAATCTATTTTAACTGGAGAATGGCTGGCAAAATCGTGCACTACAGAAAGTTTGCCAGAAGATACACCATTAGCGGACAGAGATAATATGGCTTATATGGGAACATTGGTAGAAGAAGGCAGAGGGGTAATGGTTGTTACTACTATAGGAAAAGATACAGAATTTGGAAATTTAGGTTTTATTCTTCAAGATATTGAAAAAGATAAAACACCTTTTCAGCGAAAAGTAGAATATTTTAGTAAATTTTTAGGATTAATAATTTCTATTTTTGTTTTAAGCATCTTTATTTTAGGCATTATAAATAATCGACCATTTATTGAAATGTTGACGGTTTCTGTTGCAACAGCAGTAGCAGCTATTCCAGAGGGTTTGCCTTTGGTGGTGACTGTTATTTTTACTTTTGGAATGCGGGAAATTTTTAAAAAGAGAGGATTGGTTAAGAAAATTGTTGCTGCTGAAGTTTTGGGTTCTACCTCTGTAATTTGTACAGACAAAACTGGAACTTTAACAAAAGCAACTATGCAAGTTTCGGGCATTTACACACCAACTAGGAGTTTAATAGGAGATACACTAAAAAAGCATAAATTTTTAAATATTGATGGAGAAGCTTCTGAATTAATTATTTTAAAAACTGCCATTCTTGCTTGTGACGCTTTTATAGAAAATCCTGATGATCCTATTCATCAATGGATAAGCAGGGGTCGTCCTACAGAAAGAGCAGTTGTAGAGTTGGGATATCAAATGGGGATAAAAAAGCATGAATTAGAGAAGAAATATCCACGAATAGATGAATTAGCTTTTAGTCCCCAATATAAATATTCAGCAGCAATTAATGAAATAGATAAAAATGAAATTGCCATTAGTTATTTAGGAGCTCCAGAACGTTTATTAGAATTTTCACAAAATTTATTTTATGATGGACAGATTAAAAAAATAAACGAAAGTGAGCGTAAAAAAATTAATAAATTAATAGAAGATTTAATGATGGAGGGTTTAAGATTGGTTGGTGTTGCTTTTTGTAAAATAAACAAAAATAAATATTTAGAAAATTTTCAAAAACAAAAAACAGAAAATTCCGAATCGTATTTTAAAGAACAACTATTAAAATCAGGAATTTTTCTGGGTTTCATAGCACTTAAAGACCCTATTAGAGAAGATGTGGTTGAGGCAATTAAAAAATGTAAAGAGGCAGGTATGAGAGTAATTTTGGTTACTGGTGATCATAAAAATACAGCTTTGTCAGTAGCCAAAGAAATAGGATTAGAAATTAAAGATTCAGCAATCATCGAAGGCAAGGAATTGGCAACAATGGAAGAAGAAGATTTTTTAAAGAAAGTGGGAAGTATTAATTTATATGCTCGCGTTGAACCGCAACAAAAATTAAAAATTATTGAAGCTCTTCAACAAAAAGGAGAGATTGTGGCAATGACAGGTGATGGAGTTAATGATGCCTTGGCTTTAAAAAAAGCAAATATTGGAGTTGCTTTGGGTTCGGGAACTGCTATTGCTAAAGAATCAGCTGATTTAATTTTACTAGATGATAGCTTTTCCATTATTATTTTAGCCGTAGAAGAAGGGCGGCATATAATTGATAATATTAGAAAAACTCTAACTTATCTATTGACGGGTGGCTTTACCGAGTTGGTTTTAATTGGTTTATCAGTAATTTTTGGTTTGCCGCTACCAGTTTTATCAGCTCAAATTCTTTGGAAAAATTTAATTGAATCAACTCCTCCATCTTTATCTTTGACTTTTGAACCAAAAGAAGAAAACATTATGAGAAGAAAACCAGAAAGTCCTGTTTTGCCATTGTTGAACAAAGAGATGAAGTTTATAATTTTTATAGTAGGAATGTTGACGAATTTAGTTCTTTTCTTTTTATTTTATTATTTATTGAAAATTGATTATCCACTGGAAAGAATTAGAACTATAATGTTTGTGGGTTTAGCTATTGATTCCTTCTTTTTTATCTTTAGTTGTAAAAATTTACGCAAAAATATTTGGCAATACAGCATTTTTAATAACAAATATTTAATAATAACAGTATTAAGTTGTTTTTTGGTTTTAGTTTCGGCTGTATATTTACCATTTTTCAATTGGTTGCTTAAAACAACGCCGTTAAATTATATTGAATGGATAATTTTGATAATGTTTGGCGTTCTTAATTTAACAATGATTGAAGTGTCAAAATACTATTTTATAAAACAAAAACTAATCAATTAAATTATTTGCGGCCAGAGATTAAAGATATAATTATTTAACCAACAGGCGAAAATAATAACGATTAAGATTAAGACACCATTAATAATGAGTGTCGGATATTGAATATCAATTTTAATAAATATTTTTAGACAAAGAGCAATGATAATAAAGATAGCGAAGAATTCCAATAAGGAATTAAGAGAACTTTTTGGATTGGCAACTACTTTTTGAAGGATTAATGCCCAGAAGGATGTGGGGTTAATACTAGGCATCGCAGATGTTGTTGCGATGGGGGAAATAGCCAAAACTTGAGGGGTTGTTGTAATAAATTTTTGTTCTGGTGTTGGAGTAACAATTGGTGAAGGGGTTAATTTTGGTGAGGGTTGAATTTTTATTGCTGGGGTGGGAGATGAAACTAAATTATTAGAATTAGATGGAGTTGCTGGTGTTTGTTGTGCTAATAATTTTGGTGTGCCAAAAAATTGAACAATGAAAATTGCTGGTTGATTTTTATAAGTGCCTTTTGCAATGCCTATGCCAATCTCTTTAAAATTAGGATTTAATAAATTTTGACGATGTGATTCTGAATTAAGCCAAGCCTCAACTACTTCTTGGGAATCGGTAAAATTAAGAGCTAAATTCTCGCCGGCATAAAGGTAATCATATCCAACTTTTTTTAACCATTCCCAAGGCGTAATATTATCCGGACTATTATGGCTAAAATATCCTCGTTGGGCCATATCTTCGGCTTTAAGACGTGCTGCTTCGTTAAGCAAAGGATTAATAACTAACTGGGGTGCATTTGAAGTTAGGCGATATTGATTGGTATATTGAACAATGCTGGTAGAAATAAGCGAGGCGAGAAAATCAGAAGAAGGAATTAAATAATAAGCTAATAAAAAGAAGAAATTTTCTAAAAGTAGAATGGCAATAAAAATCCAAAACACCGACTTTGTTCTTAAAGAATGAGGTTGAAATTCATTATCCACTTGTGGAATGAGGTAATTTGATATTTGTTTTTGGAGTTTATTACCCATATATTTAATTATATCACATTTTAAGTTTTTTGGCAATATCTAAAAATATTTGTAAATAATAAATAAATAATTATAATAGAATAATATAAAAGGGCGAAATAAAATGATATTATATGACTAAAAAAACAAGTATTTTCCTATCCGTAACAATTCTATCTATTTTAGTTTTTAATGTTGTTTTTGCGCAAGAGTCAACTCCAACTCCAACCGCCACACCCTCTGTTACCCCTAGTCCCACTCCAACATTAACTCCTACGCCAACACCAACTACTACCTCCACCATCACACCTACTCCTTCTATTATACCTAATATAAAAAATATTTCCGAGAAGGATCTTAAACAATCGTTGTCCATTAACGAAATTAAAGGAAGAATTATTTGTAGATTAGTAGGAGGTTGTCCTAATGTGGAAAACAAAGGAGAAGTGGAGGTTTTGATTAAGGCCGCGCAAGTAACAGCTGTAGGTTCGAATGAAATTTCCATTAAAATTTTTGGAATCGAATACAAGGTTAATTTAAGCAAGGCAAAAATATTAAAATCCCAATGGATTAGCGGCGACGTGGATGATTTTGTGGTGGGTGATATTGTAAATGTTTACGGTTTTATTACCGAAGAGGCCCCACTTATCATCTATGCTCAAACAGTGCGGAACCTATCCTTGCAAAAACATTTGACTATTTTTAAAGGCCTAATTCAAAATCTTGGAAATTTCAGTTTTTCTTTATTAACCGAACAAAATGAACTTATCAATGTTGCAGTAACCAATGATACACGGATTATCAAAACTGAAGGCGTGGCTTGCATCCAAATCTACCCGCCAATTAATTGTCCGATGAGCACCTCAACTACAATCACATTTGCTGATTTAAAAAATGGCGATAAAGTTATTGTAAGAGGCGAGTATGATAAAGTCGCTAATCAATTAACTGCAGAGCAAATTTTGGTTGGAAATGATGGCAGGCCATTTTTCAAAAAAGAATTAAAAATACAAAATCAACAAAAAGATAATAGTTTAAGAGAGGAAATTAAGAATCAAATAAAAAATTTGCAGGATAGAATTAAAGAGTTGAAAGAACAGATGAAAATGCAGTTATTTTAATAGAAGGTAAAGATAAAATAAAAGCCGACGAGAAGTCGGCTTTTATTTTATTCATTATTTTTTATAATTAAATTGAAATATGCGCTTAATAAATTTATTGCGAGAAATAAGGGATTCATTTAAAAAATATGATTCGCAAAGAAATTTGCTGAGAATAGAAATTGATGGTAAGCAATTAGAAGAAAATATAATTTTTTTCAAAAACCATTTCAAAATACCTTATTTAGCCGCAGTTTTAAAAAGTAATGCGTATGGACACGGCCTTAAAGAAATAGGCGGTTTTTTGGATGGGAATAAAAATATTTCCCATTTTGTGGTAGATAGTATAATGGAGACAAAAATTTTAAGAAATAATAATATTAAAAAACCAGTTATTATTGTTGGTTATGTGCCGCGATTAATCTTAAAGGATTTAAAAAAATTAAATGCTATTCTGGTGGTTAATTCGTTAGATCAAGCAAATGATTTAAAAAATCAGATTAATTTTCCTTTAACTATTCATATTAAAGTTGATACTGGTTTGCATCGCCATGGAATTTTTATTGAAGATTTAGAGAAAACCATAGAAGTTTTACAAAGAAATCGTCATTTAAAAATTGAAGGAATAATGTCGCATTTGGCCTTGCCTAGCGAGAATCAACATCTTAACAAACAGCATTTTGAAAATTGGAATAAGGCCATCGGAATTTATAAAAAGAAAATTTTAAATTATCAAAATCACTTTTTCCATCTTTTAGCCACTCCAACAATAAATAATTTCCCAAATATAGAAAATAATTCAGCGCGGATTGGGGGAGGTATTTATGGCATTGATAATTCGGCGGAACAAAATTTAAAAATTAAACCAATTCTGTCATTTTATGCAAAGATAGTGAACATAAAAGTCATTAAAAAGGGAGAAGGTGTTGGATATGGATTTACTTGGATTGCTGATAAAGATACTCGCATTGCTGTGGTAGCTTGTGGTTATTATGAAGGCGTGCCAAGATTTTTGAGTAATCGAGGCTATTTTTATTTTAATAATACCCCTTTAAAAATTATAGGACGAGTAAGCATGAATTTAACAATAGTTGATGTGTCAGAGATTGATGGCTTAAAAATAGAAGATGAGGTTGAAGTAATTTCCCCAGAGCAGAATAAAGCAAATTCATGTTATCAGATAGCCAAAATGGGAGAAACTATTCCTTATGAGATATTAATTAGATTGAGCCCCCAAATTAGAAGAATTATTAAAAAATAGCTATAATGTAATTATATGAATAAAAAAATAATTTTTATTTTAGTAATAGCAATTATATTATTGGTGGGGTTGTATTTTTTAGGCTGGAAAAAAAATGATGAAGAAAAATCAAAAACCGATGATTTAATTCATGTCTTTCGTCCTCAGGCCAATGATTTTATCGCAGATAAATTAATTATTGAGGGGGAGGCGAGAGGTAAATGGTTTTTTGAAGCGACAGCGCCATTTTATATTTTATCTTCAAATTTTGCCACTTTGACTTCTGGTTTTATCGAAGCCAAAGGAGATTGGATGACAGAAGAATTCGTTCCATTTTATAAAGAAGTAGAGATAAATTTTATTCCTGAAACGGAAAGGGGATATTTGCTTTTAAAAAATGACAACCCCTCGGGCTTACCAGAAAAGGATGTATATCATTTAATTCCTTTAAATTTTAAAATTCCGGAGACAATGATAGTTAGAATCTATTTTAATAATAGCAATTTAGACCCTGAATTTTCTTGTAATAAGGTTTTTCCAGTTGAAAGAAGAATTATAAAAACCCAGGCGGTAGCAAAAGCGGCGTTAGAAGAATTATTAAAAGGGCCGACCGAAACAGAAAAGAAGCAAGGATTTTTTACTAGTTTAAATAAGGATATAAAAATTCAATCGATAAATATAAAAGATGGTACGGCCTTTGTTGATTTTAACGAACAATTAGAATTTCAAGTTGGCGGTTCTTGTCGGGTAGCGGCCATAAGAGCGCAAATATCGGAAACGTTAAAGCAATTCGAAAGCATTAAGAATGTTATTATTTCTATTAATGGTCGAACAGAAGACATTTTACAACCATAAATATATGAGTAAAAAAAGCAAAAATTATTTAAAAGTTGCAAAGGAAAAAATTATCAAAAAGAATTTACCTGTACTAAGACCATCTCGTTTAAAAAGCGAAGTACACAAATCGAACTTACGAAACAAGAGAAAGTAATTTCTCATGTTTATTGATTGGCAAAAACAAATATTAGTTTTTTATAAAAAATTTTCTAAAAAATATCCTATTGTTAATTCCCAATGGGCTTTTTGGTGCAAAAAGAACAAATCTATAAAAGAAAGAGAAAAAGTAATTATCGAGGCAATTTTAACTCAGCAGACAAATTGGAATAATGTAGAAAAGGCAATGGCTAATTTGGAAGAGGTCAATAAAGACAATTTAAGAGCGATTTATTTTACACCCTCAAATCAAATAGAAAAACTTATTAGACCAGCAGGATTTTATAAAACCAAAACCAGATACCTTAAAAACATTTGTAAATTTTTTATTAAAAACGGCGGTATTAAAAATTTAGAAAAGAAAAAATTAAAAGATTTACGCAAGGCATTATTAAAAATTAAAGGCGTTGGACCAGAGACGGCGGATTCAATTTTATTATATGCTTTCCATAAGCCGATTTTTGTTGTTGATGCTTATACAAAAAGATGGGTGAAGGAGTTTAAATTACCAATCAAAAAAAATTCTTATGCTAACATTCAGAACTTTTTTATGAATTTATTGCCAAAAAAATTTACATTGTATCAAAAAATTCATGCTATAATAGTAATGTATTATAAAAGTTTGAAATAAGCTTATGAAAATTGTTATTGTTGCAAGAAATGTTAAAAATTTTAATGATAATGAAAATCAGGTTGATATTTATGGGCGTGCCAATTTGTCAGACGCGTTTGCCATCAAAAAAGTTTTATTACAGAATAGCCACGAAGTTAGAGTATTAGAAGTTGATGTTGATTTATTTGAAAAATTAAAAAGCGAAAAACCAGATGTAATTTTTAATTTGGCCGATGACGGTTTTTATGATGATCCGCGATTAGAACCCCATGTTGCGGCGATTTTTGATATTCTGAAAATTCCATATACTGGTAATAATTATTTCACATTGGCTTTATGTCAAAATAAAGCTAGAACCAAAGAAATTTTAACTTACCATGGTATTTTAACTCCCAAATGGCAAGTGTTTTCAAGTAGTAATCGCAAATTAAATCCCAACCTAAAATTTCCTTTGATTGTTAAACCAATTAGAGAAGATGGAAGTGTTGGAATTAAAGAGCGTTCAGTAGTTAAAAATGAAGAAGAGTTAAAAGAACAAGTGGAACATATTTTAGATGTTTACCAACAAGAGGCGCTGGTTGAAGAATTCATTGACGGGCGGGAATTTAATGTAGGAATTATTGGTAATAAAAAATTGACTGTTTTGCCAATTGCCGAGATAGATTTTAGTGAATTGCCAACAAATATCCCACGAGTAGTTAGCTATAAAGCCAAATGGGTTAAACAAAGTATCGCTTTTAAAAAGACACCAGTTATTTGTCCTGCTCAAATAAACGATGAATTAAAAAATCAGTTAGAAGAAATTGCCAAAAAATGCTATAAAATTTTTGGTTGTAGTGGTTATGCGCGATTAGATATCCGCTATGATGAAAAAGAGAATAAAATATATGTATTGGAAGTTAATCCTAACCCAGATATTTCAGAAGATGGGGGATTGGCGCGAGAGGCCAAAATTGCCGGAATAGATTATGAACAATTAATTCTTAAAATTTTGGATTTGGCGATAAAAAAGGAAAATTAATAAAAACCATTAGGGATATATTTTGTTTACATCCTCTTTTTTTGTTGGGTGGGGAATTTTTAAGGCGTTCTTGACAAAAAAATTAAAATAGATATAATTTAGAGGCAATTTAAATCCAGATAAATACTATGAAAAACATTGCAAATATCTCAAAAATTCTTTTTATTATAGCTGGTTTAACGCTTATTCTGATTGTTTTAACGATTTCTAAGGAGAATTTGCAAAGTGCTTTAAAAACGCGCTATTTTTTGGCATGTGTTAATCCTTATCCTTTACTACATATCACCAATGTCTATATCTCTCCCAATCCAGCCTTAGTTAATCAAACAGTTACTATTAAAACTGATGCCATTCCTGAATGTAATTCTTCCACTGCATCTTGTGAATGGCGTTGGTCAGGAGATGTGAGTTCTATTAATAGTAATAAATTAAGAGGCGAATGGACAACAACATTTACACGCACTGGGACTAAAAATATTAAAGTTGAAGTATATATTAAAGATTTAACTATCTGTGGCGATGATTGGATAAAAGTAGCTTATGGTGAAGCTAATTTAGAAGTTGTTTCAGGCGGCGTAACCCCAACCCCAACTCCTACTCCAACTTCAACTCCCACTCCCACTCCTACACCAACTTCAACAGGTTCTTCGGGTGGTGGCCCAGGTTATTGGGAATGGTTAACGCCTACACCAACGGTGTTAGGCACTTCAACTTGTCAATTTACTCATTTTCCAACCGCTCTTATTGAAAAAACTTGCTGGATTAATGGTAAAACTGGCGGATTGTGTATGGTTTCAACCAGCGACGGTTTTAATGTAAGATTATCCGTTATTTCCGGCTCTTATTATGAAGATATTCGAGTAAATATAGCGATTTTCGATTGGCAAAAAATAATTAATCCTAATTTAAAAATTGGTAGCTATCAATTTATTGGTGACAAAATAATTCATATTGCCGTTGAAAATGAAGATTGTAAATCAGTTGAATTAGAAAATTTAGCTGTTTTACAAATAAATTATTTTGATAGTAAAATCTCTGGCATTAACGAAAACTCTTTAACTATTGTCCAAGCAAAATATTTGCCAACCAATTGGAATTTAAGAAATACCATTCGTTATACTAATAACAACAATCTTTCTATTTTCACTAGTGATTTTGGATATTTTGGTATCATGGGTCTTCCTGTAAAACAGGTTCTAGGAGCAATAACTGTTGCTAAACCAACCCCGACATTTATTTCCTGGTATGATTCAATATGCGGTGATGCGCAGAAAGATTTAACCAAATTTTTTGCTTTAGCCGCTTTATGGGATAAAATTAGACATTTTAATTTTTCCTGGTACTTCCTATCATTGTTATTTAATCTACTCTTACTATTATGGTTGTTCTGGGTTTATATTGGTAAAAAATTATTAGAGAAGTACCGAACAACTGCACAAACTGAAGGAATGGCAAATACAAACATACCAGCAAATAATCAAAGCAACCCAACAATTATCAATTTACCGCCAGCAACTATTAATTATCAGGATATTTCAACAAACAAAGATAATTCTATAATTACTGATGCATCAAAAGAGATAAAAGAAGATGATGAACAAATACTAAAACAATTGAAAGAAAAACTATCAACCGAATTCTAAATTTTAGGCTAAAATAATATAAATATAGTATAGTGCCGCCTTTATTAAAGGCGGCACTATTAATTATTTGAAAAAAAATTCGATTAGCGTTATAATAATTTCTTAAATTTATGGGAATTATTGATCAAATTAAAGAAAAATTAGATATTGTTGAATTGATAGGAGAATATATAAAATTAACAAAAGCTGGTTCTAATTTTAAAGCTCTTTGCCCATTTCATAAAGAAAAAACTCCTTCTTTTATGGTTTCGCCGGAAAGACAAATTTGGCATTGTTTTGGTTGCCATAGAGGGGGTGACATTTTTAAATTTGTAATGCAGTACGAAAACCTTGATTTTGCAGATGCTTTAAAAATTTTAGCGAAGAAGGCGGGAATCGAATTAAAAAAAGAAGACCCTTTGATTGCTAATCAGATTTCAAAATTATACGATATTTATGAAAAAGCTACAGAATTTTTTGAGGAAGAGTTGAAAAAAAATAAAGCCGTTCAGGATTATTTATTGAAAAGGGGGCTTAAAAAAGAAACGATTTCTTATTGGCAATTGGGATTTGCTCCAAATCAGAGAGACGCTCTTCTGAGGTTCTTATTGAGTAATAAATTTAAAATTGAAGATATTGTTGATTCGGGTTTAGTTATAAAATCACAAAAGCAAAATGATAGCTATTTTGATCGTTTTCGCAATCGAATTATCTTTCCAATTTTTAATCATCAGGATCGCATCGTTGCTTTTACCGGCAGAATCTTTGGTGAATCGATTAATGAACCAAAATATTTGAATTCTCCCGAAAGTCCCATTTTTAATAAAAGCCAAATTTTATACGGATTTTCTAAAACCAAAAAAGATATCAGAGAAAAAAATTGGGTTTTATTAGTTGAGGGTCAAATGGATTTTCTAATGGCTTGGCAGAGTGGCATTAAAAATGTTGTTGCCACTTCAGGAACAGCCTTGACCGAAGACCAATTAAGGATTTTGAAAAGGATAACGAAAAATTTGGTTATTGGTTATGATATGGATGAGGCAGGAAGATTGGCGGCAGAAAGAGCAATTGATTTAGCAAAATTTTTTGATTTTCAAGTTAAAATTGTTTCTTTGCCCGAAGCCAAAGACATTGCCGAATACGCCTCAAACTATCCTGAAAAATTAGAAGAAGTAATCCATAAAGCTAGTGATGCTGGCGAATATTATTATCAAAAAGCCCTTTCAAAATACAACCCGAATAATTTATTAGAAAAAAAGCAGGCAATTGAATTTTTGTTGTCAAAATTAGCTTATATTGATAATCCGGTTGAGCGGGCGGAGTGGTTAAGGAGAATTGCCGAAGATTTTCAAATTAAAGAAGAATTTTTGCAGGAATTATTGGAAAAAATTAAAAAAAATTTAGATATGAAAACAGTTGAAAGAAGAGAAGAAAAAATATTGCTTACTGGTGCAGATTTTTTAAAAACACGCAAAGAATTATTAAGCGAAAGAGTTTTAGCGCTTGCTTTAAAAGTTCAAATTATCCAGGAAAGATTAAAAGAAATAAGCGATTTTTTAAATGAAGAACAACAGAAATTAGCAAGTTTAATAATAGATTATTTAAATAATAAAAAAGAGGTTGAGAATGAATCATGGGAAAAAATCGGATACCTCCAATTATTAGCCGATTATGAATTTTCCGATGAGGAAATTGATTGGAATTTGGAATTTGAAAAAATAGTTTTAGAATTAAAAAAAGAACACCATAAGCAACTAATCGAAGAGAAGACTAGACAATTGAAAACTGCCGAGTTAAATAATAATATTGAAGAAATTAGTCGTTATTTGCAAGAGCTCAATCAATTATTAAAAGAAGTTAATTTTTAAATATGTCTCCAAAAAATAAAAAAACCAAGAAAAACAACAAAAAAATCAAGAAAAGCAAAAAAGAGAAGAAAGAGAGAAAAACTAAAGAGAAAATTCTCAAAAGAGATTCTATAAAAGATGAAAAATTAAAGGCTCTTATTCAAAAAGGAAAAACGCGCGGATTTATTACTGAAACAGAGATTTTAGCCGTGTTTCCTCAAATAGAAGAGGACATTTCGTTGCTGGAAGAAATTTATGATGCTTGTGAAAAATCCAACATTGAAGTAATTGAAGCAAAAGATATGATTGAATTGCCGGAAGAGAAGGTGACAGTTCATGATTTAAAGCGTTCATTAAAAGATGATTCATTCGAGTTTGAAATGTCTGATGCTGTTCAGAATTATTTAAGGGAGATAGGAAAGGTTCCGTTATTAACGCCTGCTCAAGAAAGAGAATTAGCAAAAAGAGCAATGGATGGCGACAAAGAAGCAAAAAAACAATTAATTCAAAGCAACTTACGTTTAGTTGTGGCAATTGCTAAAAAATATATTAATCGAAGCCACAATCTAACCCTATTGGATTTAATTCAGGAGGGTAATATAGGTTTGGCTAGAGCTGTTGAAAAATTTGATTATCGTAAAGGTTTTAAATTTTCAACTTATGCAACGTGGTGGATTAGGCAGGCAATTACAAGAGCTTTGGCTGATCAGACGCGCATTATTAGAATCCCAGTTCATATGATTGAAACGTTGTCAAAATATTCCCAAGCTCGTCGACGTTTGGCTCAAGATTTGGGACGTGATCCGTTACCAGAGGAGATTGCTGCAGAAATGGGTGTCGATGTTGATAAAATTCATCACCTTATAAAAATTGCTCAAGATACCGTTTCATTAGAAACGCCAATTGGTGATTCTGATGAAGAATCTCTGCTTGGGGAATTTATTGCAGATGAAAAAACTTTATCTCCTGATCAATCCGCAACACATCGTTTAATCAAAGATCAACTAAAGGAAATTTTAGTTGATTTAACACCACGCGAACAAAAAATTCTTTCCATGCGTTTCGGTTTAGAAGATGGGGTTGTCCATACCTTGGAGGAAGTAGGAAAGGAATTTAATGTGACACGTGAACGTATTCGTCAAATTGAAGCCAAAGCATTAGAAAAATTAAAAAATCATCAATTAATTAAGCGCCTTCAGGAAGAACTATAATATGATTATGAGGAGGAAAAAAATTATTCAAATTATTTTAATCATTTTGTTTATTTTGTCGCTGGTGTTGTGGAGCGCGCCACTGTTTTTTTAAATAATTCTTTTGGCTACTTGAAAATCCCTTCGATTAACGATTTTTTCGAATTTTTCTAATTTTACTTTTTGATTTTTTGTTGAACCATGCCCACTCGCATGGATAAATTTTTTATTTCCCAGATACATCGTTACATGTCCAATACCATTAGGAAATTTTTTATTGTAATGACCCTTTGTGCCTTTAAAGAATAGAAGATCGCCAATTTGTAAATCCTGGGGTTTAAAAAAAGGAGGTTTTTCTCTGTGGGGAATAATTTTGCCGATTTCGGCTTGGAGGATGGTAGAACGAGGAATATTGATGCCAATGCGTTTATAAAGGTATTGAGTTAAACTAGAGCAATCAAAAAACTTTCCGATTTCATATTTTTTGGCGGCATACTTATAAGGCTTGCCTAATTGTTTGAAAGCAAAATAAACTAATCTTTTTTGTTTTTGTTCTTTTGTTAATTTTTGCAAATGCATATTGTTTGTTATTTTAAACAAAAAATTTATCATTATCAAATCTTGACATAAAAGTTTAAATCAGTAAACTAGAATTAGCCGCAGAAAGTAGGCAGCGAGCAAAAAGAAGCGTAAGTCCTGCTGAGGCAAAAAGGAGAAAGATTTTATTTTCTGCGGCTTTTCGATAAAAGTCGTTTTTTATTTTTAATTATGCTAACAAAACAACAAAAAGCCAAAATCATTGAAGAGCTAAAAGAAAAAATCGAGAAAAACCCAGCGGTATTAATGGTTGATTTTACTGGTCTTAAGGTGGCGGATTTGGAAAATTTAAGAAATGAATTAAGGAAGCAGGGGATTGAATTAAAAATTACTAAAAAGACATTAGTTCAAAAAATGTTATCACATTCGGATATTAATTTTAATGTTTTTTCGTTTCCGGGATCGGTTGGTTTAATTTTTAGTCCAGAAGAGGGACTTGAAGCTTCAAAAATAACTTACAAATTTAGTAGTGGCAAGAAAGAACCCAAATTAAAAATTTTAGGAGGATTTATTAATAAAAACTTTTTTAGCACTGAAAGAATTGTTGAATTAGCCAAATTACCTTCGAAGGAAATCCTTCTTTCACAATTAGTCTATACTTTAAATTCTTTACCAAGAACTTTGGTCGGAGTTCTTAATGGTAATATTCAAAAATTAGCAATTGCCTTAGACGCAATTGCTAAAAAACAAAAATAATATATGAGCGAAGTGGATAAAAAACTACAAGATATTATTGAGGAAATTGAAAAATTAAATGTTTTAGAATTGTCTCAATTAGTAAAAGCATTAGAAGAAAAATTTGGTGTTTCAGCCGCACCGCAAATTATGGCAGTTGCTGGCGGTAATGCTGGATCTGGCGCTGCTGGTGCTGCTGGCGAAGAAAAAACTACTTTTGATGTTGTTTTGACAAACGCCGGCGATGCCAAAGTACAAGTGATAAAAGTTGTAAAAGATATCACTGGTTTAGGATTAAAAGAGGCAAAAGATTTAGTTGATGGCGCTCCAAAACCAGTAAAACAAGGAGTAAAGAAAGAAGAGGCTGAACAAATTAAAAAACAACTCGAAGAAGCCGGTGCAATTGTTGAAATTAAGTAGAAAGTTACTTCAAACAAAAAAGCACCGCTTAAATAAGCGGTGCTTTTTTGTTTGGGTGGGCGGTAGAGGATTCGAACCTCTGACCTTACGGATGTGAACCGTACGCTCTAACCAACTGAGCTAACCGCCCTCAATGTTATTTTACACCTTTTTCTTTAAAAATCAATTTATTTTTTATTGCAGAAATGATACAATTTAAATATGATTTACCGTGGCATAGCTACATTTGGTTTAGATGATGGAAAATGTCCTCGTTGGCTTTTTGAACGGATGACAAAACTTAGTCGGGAAATTATAAAAGTTATTATTGAAGAGTTTGGACCAGATGAATTTATTAAGCGTATTGCCGATCCTGTTTGGTTTCAATCATTGGGCACAGTGTTGGCCTTTGATTGGAACGCATCTGGTTTAACTACTGTTTTAACGGCCGCCCTTAAAGAAGCAATTAGAGGTCGGGAAAGAGAATTAGGAATTTTTATTTGTGGTGGCAAGGGGAAAACTTCTCGTAAAACCCCAGAAGAAATTGAAAGATGGGGGGAAATTTTAAGTTTGCCCGATGGTTATGTAAATTCATTGATTTATAATTCTCGAATGACTGCTAAAGTGGATAGCGCTCTTATTCAAGATGGTTTCCAAATTTACCACCATACTTTATTTTTTTCTAAAAATGGCAGTTGGACAATTGTTCAGCAGGGGATGAACACTTTAAATCAAAGCGCTCGTCGTTATCATTGGTATTCAAAAAAAATTTCTGATTTAGTCAAAGAGCCTCATTCTGGCATTGCAAGCCAATTATTAAATCAACCAACATTAAACCTGACTGCCTTAGAAAGTGAAAAAACGAGAGAAATAAGCACTCAATTAGTGCGAGGCAATTATTATGAATTAATAAGAGATATTCAAATTTTGGATAAGCATTTTTCAGATTACTCCCAAATGTTAAAAATTAAAGAGAGCAAACAACAAAGTATTTTTTTGAATTTAGAAAATAAGGAATTTATCTGGCATCCAGTCGTGAAAGAAAATTTTTTGAAAAACCGATATCTTAAAAAAATTTTGTATTTGGTTTATCAAACAAAACCAGAGAATTATGAAAAATTATTATCTATTCAAGGCGTAGGACCAAAAACAATTCGGGCGCTGGCTTTAGTTTCAGAAATAATTTATGGTGCAAAACCTTCATATCGCGATCCAGCTCGTTATTCTTTTGCCCACGGTGGAAAAGATGCCACACCGTATCCAGTCGACCGTTTGGTTTATGATCAATCAATTCGATTTTTTGCCGAAGTAGTAAATAAGAGCAAATTGTCAATAAATGATAAAAATAAAATTTTTTATAAATTAAAAATTGTAAAATAAACATGCGTTTTAAAATTCCTCAGGATACAGAAACAATAATTTGGACAAAACATTCTATTGAAAAAATGCTCCAATATCGATTATCTGAATCGCGTATTCGAAGAGTTTTACATACACCACATAGAATTGAAGAAGGAATTGCTCCAGAAACAATTGCTGTTATGCAAAGTGTTGGCACGAAAAAACATCCAAAAGAAATTTGGGTGATGTTCCAAAAGATTAAAAGCAAAAAAAATCAAAAAAACAAAAATAAAATTTCAAAAGATAAAATTAGAATTATAAGCGTATGGCGTTACCCTGGGATTACGCCAATTAGACAGTTGCCAAATCTTCCACCTGAAGAGTGGGAAATTCTAAAAAGTGGTGTTTTATTAGAATGAAAATTTTAATTGTGGATAAATTGTGAACAATTAGAAATTAAAGCTTTTTTCTTAATTTTAAAAAATCCTCATTTTATGCGGATTTTTTTATTTTTGATTTAGTTTCTAGATTAATTTGAGTAATGAGGTAAATATTTTGCACTTTAATTAAAAGTGGTGTATTATTTTAATGTAGTGGGGAATTGTGGATAAATGTGGGGATAAATAAGAAAAACTGTGGATAGCTAATAAAAACATATGTTAATAGGCGAGTATCACTACAATTTAGATAATAAAGGTAGATTGGCTATACCAGCTAAATTGCGAAATGAATTAGGAGGAAGCGTAATCGTAACTCGCGGTTTGGATACCTGTTTATTTATTTATCCCAAAAAAGAGTGGGATTTATTGTTACAACGTTTAAATAATTTACCTTTAACTCAAGCAAATTCCCGCGCTTTTTCACGTTTTATGTTAGCTGGTGCAGTAGAAGCTGAGATTGATCAACAAGGAAGAATACTAATTCCTGAATACTTACGTCAATTTGCTAAGTTGAATAAAAAGGTCATTATTGCCGGTATTAATAATCGCTTAGAGATTTGGGATGAAAACTCTTGGAATGATTACCGTATTAAAACAGAAAAAGAAGTCAATGATATTGCAGAAAAATTGATTGAATTTGGCATTTAGAATATGCACATCCCAGTTCTTTTACAAGAAGTTATAAAGTTTACTAATCCCCAACCAAACGAGAATTTTATTGATGCAACGGTAGGAGAGGGTGGTTATTCGCTCTGTTTATTACAACATACAGGTCCGAGGGGTAAAATTTTGGGAATCGATTTAGACGAGGATTCATTAAAGATTGCCCAAGAAAGATTAAAGGCCTTTAAGGATAGAGTAATTTTAAAACAAGGAAATTTTAGAGATGTTGATGAAATTGTTCAGGAAACTAAATTTAATTCAATTGATGGAATAGTTTTTGATTTAGGATTAGGAAGTTTTCAAATTGAGGAATCGGGTCGAGGATTTTCTTTTTTACGAGACGAACCATTGAAAATGACTTTTTCGAAAGACAATGTTCTAACAGCAGAAGATGTAGTTAATAAGGAAAGTTTAGAAAATTTAACAAAAATTTTTCGCGAATATGGAGAAGAAAGGAATGCTTATAAAATTGCCAAGGCAATTGTGGAAGAGCGTCAAAAGAAAAAAATTACGAAAACGTCCGAATTGGTAGAAATTATTGTAAGAATAAATAAACGAAGAGGAAAAATTCATCCAGCCACAAAAACCTTCCAAGCTCTAAGAATTTATGTAAATGACGAATTAAATAATTTGGCAATTGCGTTGGAGAAATCATTAAAACTTTTAAATTCAAATGGTCGCATTGCTGTTGTTAGCTACCATTCTTTAGAAGATAAAATTGTTAAAAATTTTTTTAAGAAAAAAAATCAAGAGGGGATTTTAAAAATTATTACTAAAAAACCAGTAACACCAACAAAAGTCGAGATTTTAAATAATTGTCGGAGCAGATCAGCAAAATTGCGGGTCGCTCAAAAAATCTAATAATTTAATTTTTATGACAGTAATAAGCTTAAAACATAACCGATATAACCTAGTAGCCCATAAAACAGTTTGGGAAAAGCGGGCCAAAATTAATAGTAAAAAAGCCCATTTTTTGTTGTTTATTAACCTTTTATTAATGGGAGTTGTTGTTTTTTCAATTATTTTCAGTCTTTTTTCAAAAATCCAAATGAATAACTATCGTTTAGACTTAAAAGAATTATCAGCCCAATTAACATCTTTGGAACATAAAAATGCCGAATTAAAAAATCAAATAAATCAGATAAAAGATTTTGAAAAACTTCCAACTTTATTTGAAAAAAGTAACCTTTCCGTTGTTAACAATCCGAATTATTTTTCAACAACAAAAAAATCCACAGAAGTTGGTGTAAACAAACTCCAGAGTTTATAGTATAATAATTTATAATGAGGCCGAAGAAATTAAAAAAAATTGGCAAGCATTGGAGATTTTATACCGTAGCAATTTTATTTTTATTGGTAGTTTCGTTTATTTTTTGTCGATTGTATTCCTTGCAAATTTTACATTACACCGAATTTTCTCAAAAAGCAGCCGCTCAAATTAAAACATCGGAACAAATAAAAAATAACCTCCAATATGTGCGAGGAAGTATTTTTTTTCAAGATAAGAATGGCAATTTAATCCCGGTAGCTGTAAATAAAACATTTTATGAAGTTTTCGCTGTGCCCAAAGAAATAGATAATAAAGTAGCTGTGGCGAAATTCTTCAGTCAAAAATACAATTTATCTTACGAAGATCTAATGGTAAAGCTTTCTAAGACCAATAGTTTGTATGAGCCAATTATTAAAAAAATAGATATAGATGATTACAGAATAATTCAAAAAGAAAATTTCAAAGGCATTTATTTGAAAGAATATATTGGACGTTATTATCCATATCAAAAATTTGCATCGCAATTGCTCGGCTATGTTAAAAACGACGTGAAAGATTTTCATGGTCAATATGGTTTAGAGAAATACTATGATAAATATTTATCAAATCAAAGTTTTTCCAATAATATTCTTGACTTCCTTTCTTTGGATAGCTTAATTTACAAAAGAAATAATTATGATATTGTGGCTTCCATCGATTTTAATATTCAGAAAAAAGCAGAAGAATTACTAACAGATTATGTTAAAAAATGGGAGGCGGAAGGAGGAAATATTATTGTGATGGATCCTCAAAACGGTAAAATTTTAGCATTAGCAAATTATCCTAATTTTGACCCAAATTCTTATTCTGATTACGAAATCTCAATATTTGATAATCCTGTTGTTCAACATATATATGAGCCAGGGTCGGTTTTTAAAATTATTACAGTTGCGGCAGGATTGGATTCAGGGCGAATTACTCCGAAAACCGAGTATTACGATAATGGAGAAGTTGTTGTTTCGGGTAAAACTATAAAAAACTGGGATTTAAAGGCTCACGGATTAGTTAATGTTTATGATATTATTGCGTATAGCTTAAATACAGGAGCAGCATTTTTGGAAAAATTAATTGGTCATGATATTTTTCATCAATATGTGTTAAAATTTGGTTTTGATGAAAAAACAGGAATTGATTTGCCTAATGAAGTAAGCGGAAACATTACTAATTTAAAAAGCTTCACTGATATTTATTTTGCTACAGCTTCTTTTGGTCAGGCGATATCAGTCACTCCCATTGAAATGATTAATGCTTTTTCAGCTATCGCGAATAAAGGAATGATGATGAAACCTTTTATTGTTGAAAAAATTATAAGTTCAGAAGGAGAAGAAAAAATTATTAATAAACCAACAGTAAATAAAGAGATTATTAAATCAGAAACTGCCCAGCAATTGCGTATTATTATGACCTATTCTGTTGACAAAAATCAAATTGCCGCTATTAAAGGTTATCAAATCGCTGGAAAAACAGGAACAGCGCAGATACCAATAAAAGGAGGTGGTTATTCCTCAACCGAAACCATCCAATCATTTATTGGTTATGCGCCAGCCGAAGATCCTAAATTTATTGCTTTTGTAAAACTTGATAAACCAAAAGCACCTTTGGCTGGGCAAACGGTCGTGCCAATGTTTAGAGAGTTGGCGCAATATATTTTAAATTATTATGAAATCCCGCCCGCTTTTTAATCTTTTAAAAAGAATTCTTCGATATTTGGCGATTTTGACTTTAAAAAAATATAAACCGTTTGTAATTGGCATTACAGGTAGTGCAGGTAAAACTTCAACAAAAGAAGCTATTTTTACTGTTCTTTCTCAAGAAAAGAATGTACGTCGTTCGCGAGGAAATTTTAATAATGAAATTGGAGTGCCATTAACTGTTATTAAGGATTATGAAAAAATCACTGGAATATTATTTTGGCCAAAGGTCTTACTCTTTGCATTAAAACAATTAATTTTTATTAATAAAAATTATCCAGAAATTTTAATTTTGGAATTAGCAGCAGATAAACCAGGAGATATTCAATATTTAATAAATATTGTTAAGCCAAAAATTGGTATAATAACCGCCATCGGCGAAGTGCCCGTTCATGTGGAAAATTATTCTGGACCGCAAGCTGTTGCGAAAGAAAAAAGCAAATTAACTGAAAATTTATCAGCGAGTGGTTTTGCTATTTTAAATCGTGATGATGCGATTGTTTGGGGATTAAAAAATAAAACCCGCGCCCAAATTCTTAGTTTTGGTTTTAATGAAGAGGCTGATATTCAAATACTTGGCTTAGAATATAAATTAGACGAGGAAGGTATGCCTGAGGGGATGAGTTTTAAAATTCAATATGGCAATATTTTAGTACCTTTTAGATTATATGATACCATTGGAAAGCCGCAGATTTATGCCGTGGCTGCTGCAGCAGCGGTTGGTATTGCTATGGGCATTAATTTAGTAAAAATCAGTGAGTCCATTGAGAAATATCGACCAATTATTCATCGAATGAATATCATCAGGGGAATAAAAAATACAATTATTCTTGATGATTGCTATAATGCTTCTCCTTTGTCAATGAAATCGGCACTTGAAACCTTGAAAGAAATTCCAGCAAAAAGAAAGGTGGCAATTTTGGGTGATATGTTGGAATTAGGGGATTATACTATTGAAGCACACGAAAAAATAGGGAAAGAAGTTGTTGGAATTGCTGATGCTTTGATTTGTGTTGGCACTGCAGCAAAATTAATTGCCGAATCAGCTATTAAACATGGTTTTGATAAAAATAATATAGTAATTTTTAACACCAGCGAAGCTGCTCGAAAAATGATTAGAAAAGAAATTAAAGCAGGGGATTTAATTTTAGTGAAGGCTTCTCGCGCTATCAAATTAGACGAAGTTGTTGAAGAATTAAAATCGGAAGGATTTTAAATTTTCTTACTATTATAATAAAAAAGAAAAAGGCCGACATTTTATGGCGGCCTTTTTATAAAAAATTAAGGTTGAAGGTCATGTGTTAGGAGGCAGTAAGTTTCATAAAGAACGTTTAAAAATTTTTCTCTTTTCCAAAAATGATAATTATCTCCATTATAGGGGATATTGAGAGGAATAAGGAAAAATTCTAGTTCATCACCATTTTCTAATAAATAAGAGGAAATTTTAAGCATCTTTTTTACGCGACCAACCTGATCTGCATGGAGAATAATGGCTATTTTATGCCAATTTTTCTCCTGCATTTTTTTTATTATCTCAGAGCATCTAGCCAACAAACTCCATTTTGTGAATGTTGAAATAGAGATTTTGTCATATTCTTTTTTAAAAATTTCTTTTATATAGTCCACCAACAATCTACTTTCATTTCTAAAAAAAACGTCATTCGGTTGTTCTTCCATCCCAACAATAATAAGAGGAGTATTTTTTTGTAGTGCCAAATGGACTCCAACATTGGTTAGTGCCTTGCTTTGTTCGCAAGGGGCGGTGCGAGCCCTGTTTAATCCCATACCCATTACAACTATTCCATCAATTTTCGAATTTTTAAAAATATCATTATCAATTTTTACTTCATAAAATTTTATTTTTCTAATCATTTAAAACCTCCTTAATTAATTTTTAAAGTAGCTATTTAAAGCTTAAACTTTTGCGTCGTTTTTGTCAAATCTTTATTTTTTCTAAAAATTCTTTAAAATAAAACAATAAGCCCCTGTCGTCTAGCGGCTAGGACGCCACTCTCTCAAGGTGGAAACATGGGTTCGATTCCCGTCGGGGGCGCTTCAATATGAGCAAAGAAGGGTTAAAAATTTTTCTAAAGAATAAATGGATAAAAATTGGGATTACAATTAATCTTTTTATCTTATTAATCACTTTAATTGTAATTTTGATTAATATAAAGCCAATCCCAAATAGGTCATATATTATTTACTACACATCACTTGAGGGTATTAAAATTCTCGGTTATTTTTGGAATTTTTATCTTTTTTGGTTTATTGCTTTCTTTTTCTTTGTTTTACATTTATTTTTAGCTTTTATCATTTGGTTTCGAAATAAAAAAATTAGCTTTCTCTTAATTGCGAGTGTAGCTTTATTAAACTTTTTTATCTTTTTAGCTATTAATTCACTAGTTATAATTAATCGTTAGTTTTTTCAAAACAGCGAAATTCCCCGGGTTTTAATCTAAAGCGGTAATTTTTAACCATTTGTTTTTTGTTTTGTTTCCTAATTATTCCTTCAAGCAGCCATAAAATATCAGCGTGGCTGATGATAAGAATCTTCTTATTTTTATATTTTTTATTAATTTTTTTAAAAAACTTGCTAATTCTTTTAAGGCATTGATTTAAATTTTCTCCTTCGGGAATTTTTTTAGTAAAACGTTGAAGGGGATTTTCAAAATAAGCCCAATAAACATCGGGGTGCAATCCATTAAAAATTCCAAAATCAATTTCTTTTAGATTTGGTACAATAAAAAGTGGTTTTTTAATAATGCGATTAATAATTTTGGCTGTTTCTTTAGTCCGTTCCAACGGAGAGTAAAAAATTAAATCAATGTCAATTTTTTTAAATTTTTTTGCATTTTGAGAAATTTTTTTCTTGCCAGTAGGTGTTAAATGGGAAATTTTAATTTCTGGCAAAGAAGATAACCACCGAGGCTTTTTATTTGAATATGCCTCACCATGGCGCATTAGATAATAAGTGTTATTTAATTTCATCATCATGACGCTTTATTATACATATTTAATTTATTTTTTAAATATGGTAAAATAAATAATCCAAAATAGTATGTTATTTAATCTCTTCAAAAAAGACTTAGCCCAAAGTTTTTATAAAAAAAATTTGAAAATTATTGAAGCAATAAACAGGTTGGAGCCGGAATTTGAAAAATTATCAGATTTTACTTTGCGGGAAAAATCTTTGGAATTACAAAAACAAGTTAAATCTAAAGAAGATTTAGATGAAATTTTGGTTCCAGCTTTTGCCCTAGCAAGAGAAGCAGCAAAAAGAACCCTTAAACAAAGACATTATGATGTTCAACTTTTGGGTGGGTTGGCTTTACATCAAGGTAAAATTGCTGAAATGAAAACTGGCGAAGGAAAAACATTAGCCGCGACATTACCAGCATATTTAAATGCATTATTGAAAAAAGGCGTTCATATAGTGACTGTTAATGATTATTTGGCTAAACGTGATACTGTTTGGATGGGGCAAATTTATTATGCTTTAGGCTTATCTGTTGGTTGTATTGTTCACGAACAAGCTTATATTTATGATCCAGATTATAAAGCAAGCGAAACTGAAGGAAATCAAAAGCAATTGGATCAAAAAAGAGATGCTACTGGTGGATTTAAGGTTTTTTATGAATTTTTAAGGCCAGTTTCTCGAAAGGAAGCTTATGATGCTGATATTACGTATGGCACTAATCATGAATTCGGATTTGATTATTTAAGAGACAATTTAGTTTTAGATTTAAATCAAAAAGTTCAACGTGGCCATTATTATGCTATTATTGATGAGGTTGATAGTATTTTAATTGATGAAGCGCGGACTCCATTAATTATTACTATTCCTGATTATGAAGCCAGTGATTTTTATAAATTATTTGCACGAATTGTTCCACAGTTAATTCCTGGGGAGGATTATCAAGTGGATGAAAAATTAAAATCTGCTTTGATTTTGGATAGCGGTGTGGCCAAAGTAGAAAAAATATTAAAAGTTGAAAATTTATATTCCCCAGAAAATTTTCGTTATGTTCATTATCTTGAAGAATCTTTAAAGGCTTATGCTTTGTTTAAGCGCGACAAAGATTATATTGTAAAAGATGGGGAGGTGATTATTGTTGACGAATTTACTGGTCGATTGCTTTTTGGTCGAAGATATTCTGGAGGTTTACATCAGGCAATAGAAGCGAAAGAAGGCGTTGAAGTAAAACAAGAGAATCGAATTTTAGCAAGTATAACCTTTCAAAATTATTTTAGAATGTATGAGAAGTTGGCGGGAATGACAGGCACAGCGCTTACGTCTGCTGAGGAGTTTGATAAAGTTTATGGATTAATCGTTCAACCAATACCAACTAATAAACCAATGATTCGTGTTGATTTACCCGATTTAGTTTTTAAAACCCAAGAAGAAAAATGGAACGCAATTGTTGCAGAAATAAAAAAAAGGCATCAAATAGGCCAACCATTATTAATTGGAACAGTTTCAATTGAAAATAATGAAAAATTGTCAGCCATGCTATCACGCGAAGGGATTCCCCATAATGTTTTAAATGCAAAAAATCACGAACGAGAAGGTGAAATTATTGCTCAAGCTGGCAAATTAGGCGCTGTTACAGTGGCGACAAATATGGCGGGTAGGGGAGTAGATATTATTTTAGGTGGCAATCCGTCTGATCCAATAGAAGCACAGAAAATTAAAGAATTAGGGGGATTGCATGTGATTGGAACGGAGCGACACGAAGCAAGAAGAATCGATAATCAATTACGCGGTAGAGCTGGCAGACAGGGCGACCCAGGTTCTTCTCAATTTTTCGTTTCTCTAGAAGATGATTTAATGAGAATTTTTGGAGGCGAACGGATAAAATCATTGATGAATACTTTAAATTATCCTTATGGCATACCTATTCAAGCCGGCATTGTAAATAGAGCAATTGAATCAGCTCAAACCAGAATTGAGGGGTTAAATTTTGATGCGCGAAAGTATACTTTAGAATTTGATGATGTATTAAATAAACAACGTAAAACTTTTTATGAATATCGCGATAAAATATTGAAATTAGTTCAGGACAAAAAATTATTGGATGAGGTTGAAAAAATAATCGAAAAAAATATTCAAACGTTTCTTGGTATACCAATTGAAAATCTCGAAACATTCCTTAAGAAATTACAAATTATAGAGGACCAGCAAGATCTAAAAGAAATTCCTCAAAATAATTTATACAATTTTTTACTTGAAAAGACCCAAAACAAATTTTGGAAATTAAAAGAACAAATAGAAGGCGATTTATTAAATGAAATATTAAAATCTGTAATACTGAGTGTTTTAGATAATTTATGGACGCAGCATTTGGAAAATCTAGAATATTTAAGAGATGTTGTCAGATTGCGTGCTTATGGTCAACATGATCCATTGGTTGAATATAAAATGAATGCTCACCGACTATTTAAGGATTTCTTCGTTCAATTTGAGGGGATGCTTTTTGAAATTATTTTCCAGTTAAAAAAACCACAATTAGCCATTAATCAAAATCCATTGCCTGCTAATGTTTCTGCTGAAAAATTTAAAAATGTTGGACGGAATGATCCTTGTCCTTGTGGTTCGGGGAAAAAATTTAAAAAGTGTCATGGAGCATGAATAAAAGATTAAAAGTTATCATCATTATTATTTTTATTTTACCGGTTATTTTTATGATAATGCGTATAATAAGCATGGAAGAAGATGCGTGGATTTGTAAAAATGGTCAGTGGGTAAAACATGGAGTTCCATCTACGCCTATGCCAGAGGGAAAATGTGCTTGGTGGCAAAATTTTAAACCGTTCAAATAATTTTTGCAGAATAAAATAGCCATCGAAATGATGGCTATTTTTAAACTATTAATTTTTTTGCCAAAGAGGGCAACGACTGACAGCTAAAGCTAGATTGTTTTCAATGCAAATTTCATACAACTTCGTTGCAACAATACAATTACTGGACCGTTTTGGGTTAAAATTTTTACAATTTAAACATAAACATTCTTTTTTTCGCATTGCCTCAAGCAGAGGATTAATCCAAACAACTTTTCCATAATAGATTCCTTTTCTTGGTTTTTCTTTCATAAATACCTCCTTTGTAAATTTAAAAATCTATTAATATTATAGATCATAAAAGATAAAAAATAAATATAGCAAAAAACAAAAAATTAGGTAAAATATTATTGATGGAAAACAAAATGATTCATTTACAAAATTTAGAAATAAAACAAGAAAAATTTTCTGGACCATTGGATGTGCTTTTAAATTTAATCGAGGAAAGAAAAATGGAAATTACCGAGGTGAGTTTGGCGAATGTAACAGATGCTTTTTTAAAATATGTTGGTGATTTAAAACAAGTGGCGCCAGAAATTTTAGCTGATTTTTTAGTGGTGGCCGCAAAACTCATTTTAATTAAATCAAAGAGTTTGTTGCCAACTCTAGAGCTTTCAAGCGAAGAAGAGGCAGAAATTAAAGATTTAACTCAACGATTAGAAATTTACCGCTTATTTAAACAAGCGTCTCAATATATTAAATCTTTATATACTCAAAATCCTTTAATTGGTCGAGAATTTTTATTAAATCAAACCCCCATTTTTTATCCGCCGGAAAATTTTCAAATTGAATGGTTGGTAAAAAGCTTTGAAAAAATTTGGACAGAATTTAGCAGTTTGGGAGAATCGGTTGTTGAAAAAGTTAAAAAAGTCATTAAAATTGAGGAAAAAATAAATCATCTTTTAAAAATTCTTAATCAAAATACACAATCAACTTTTAATAAATTAATCAGCAAAAGGGAAAAAATAGAAATCATTGTTACTTTTTTGGCTCTTTTGCAGATGTTTAAAGAACAATTGATTATTTTGGAACAAGATGGGGATTTTGGAGAAATAAAAATTAGTCTAATTTCTAAAAATCAAATTAAAAATTTATGAATGAAATAGAAAAACAATTAGAGGCGTTACTCTTTATTTCTGGCGAGCCGCTCGAATTTTCTAAAATCGCCGAGATTATTGAGGTAGATCCGAATCAATTAACAGAAATAATTAATAATTTAAAAAACGATTATATTTTGAATAATCGGGGGTTAACACTTCTAATTTTTGATAATAAAGTTCAATTGACAACGTCAAAGGACACCTCTACTATTATTGAAAAATTTCTTCAAAAAACTTTAAAAGAAGATTTAACGCCAGCCGCACTGGAAACCTTGGCAATTATCGCTTATAAGGGGCCAATGACACGAGCAGAAATAGATAATATTCGAGGTGTAAATTCTTCTTATATTATTAGAAATTTATTAATTAGGGGTTTGATTGAAAGGGATGTAGATCCCCATCGAGCCAACGCTTTTATTTATAAGATTAGTTTTGATTTTTTAAGAAAAATGGGTTTGGAGAAAATTGAAGACATGCCAGAGTATCAGAAGTTTCGTAATCTATGATAAAAAGAATAATAAAAATTTTATTAATATTACTAATGGGATTGATAATTGGATTCGGCGGGGCGTGGTTTTATTTTAATTATTTTAGATCAAATAATAGTGTAAATATAAAAAATAATGAACAGTATTTTTCAGCGCGGTCCGATATTTCAACTATTACTTATCCTTTTCGAAATTGGGCGATAAAAGAAGAACCACAAATTGCTGCACAGGGAGTTTTATTGATGGATATTGATAATGACTATATTTTTTATCAGCGCGAAGCAAATGTGCGTCGACCAATTGCTTCTATTACTAAATTAATGACCGCTGTAATTGCTGGAGAAAATATTAATAATCAGGAATTAATACCAATTACTCAAAAGGCTTTAAATACAGATGGTGATCCGGCCATTTTTTATTTAAATGAAAAAGTAACAATAAATGATTTAATCAAATCTCTTTTAATGATTTCTTCAAATAAAGCAGCAATTTCCATTTCCGATTTTTATGGAGAAAATAATTTTGTTGCTTTAATGAATCAAAAAGCAAAAGAATTGAGTATGACCCAAACAACTTTTGTTGAACCAACAGGATTGAATTTTCTCAATCAATCAAGCCCTAATGATTTAAAAAAATTAATAAAATATATTATCGCCAACCATCCAAATTTTCTTCTAATTTCTAAAAATTTCGAA
This sequence comes from Patescibacteria group bacterium, assembly GCA_026415775.1. Lineage (NCBI taxonomy): Bacteria > Patescibacteria group bacterium. Next base: position 402,398 of record JAOAGL010000001.1, on the reverse strand, counting down.
GATAAAATTTATGGGCGAAATCCAAACGTAATTCATGATTTAAAAAATATAAATCAATTAACCCAAAAACCCAATTATTTAGATGATTTGGGGATAATTTTTTTGGGCGGGAAAACTGGTTTTACTGATGAGGCGTGGCAAACTTTTGCGGGGGTTTTTCTTGTGCCGTCTCAAAGATCGGATGGTATGGCACGACGAATTTTAGTAGTTGTTTTAAAAACTCCAAATCGCTATAATGATATAGAGGTTTTATTGCGATGGTTAATTAAAGCTTATATTTTTTAATATGTCTTTTGAATTAATGATTTTTCAGCTTTCTCGTTTATTTATTTTAGCCGCTCTTTCATTTGGAATGGCTTTGCTTTTAACGCCAATTTTAGTTAAATTACTTTATAAATATAAAGTTGGCAAACAAATTAGAAGCGAAGGTGCGCCAATTTTTGCTACTTTACACCAAAAAAAAGAAGGTACTCCAACAATGGGGGGTATCTTAATATGGTTTACGACTGCGGCTATTGCTCTCGTTTTCTTAATTTTAAGCAAAATATTTGATCAAGTTTTTGATTATTTTAATTTTGTTAGTAGGGCCCAAACATATCTGCCTTTATTTTCTTTGATTTTTGCTGCTTTAGTTGGATTAGCTGATGACATTCTGGGTGTTTTGAAAATTGGACCGAAGGGTGGGGGACTAAGCATCAAACAAAAACTTTTGCTTTATTTAATTATTGCTTCAATTGGTGCTTATTGGTTTTATTTTAAATTAGGTTGGAGTTCAATTCATATTCCATTTTTAGGAGAAGTTTCTTTAGGAATACTTTATCCTTTATTTTTCATTTTTATCGTTGTCGGAACCGCTCATGCTACTAATTTAACTGATGGATTAGATGGTTTGGCAGGAGGAGCAATGCTTTTTGCTTACTTATCCTTAACAGTAGTTGCTTTTGTTCAACAACGTTTTGATTTGGCAACTTTTATTGGTGTTATTCTTGGTGCTTTGCTGGCTTTTTTGTGGTTTAATATTTATCCAGCCCGATTTTTTATGGGTGATACAGGCTCGATGGCTTTAGGAATTACCTTAGGTCTTTTAGCAATGTATACCAATACTGCTTTACTTTTGCCATTCTTTGCTTTTATACCTCTTCTTGAAACTTTTTCTGTTATTGTTCAAATGATTAGTAAAAAAATTAGAAAGAAAAAAATTTTTCTTTCCTCTCCTATACACCATCATTTTGAAGCTATTGGTTGGCCAGAGGCCAAAATCACTATGCGTTTTTGGATTTTATCCGCTATTTTTTCGGTTTTGGGATTAATTATTTTCTTTATTGATAAAATTTTATAAATTTTTATTGACTTGACGGAATTATAAAAAAGTTTAATCTCTAAAACAGAGGGTTTTTTAAAATTTAAAAAGGGGAGGTTTAAAACAATGAAAAAAATTGATCAAAATGAATTTTTAAAAAGATTGAGGGATCCGGAGGAAGAATATTGTGTTATTTGCGGACAAGAGACGCCATACAAAAAATCCGATCACATTTTAATGAGAAAATATTATGAAGAGGGAGTGGGGCAGCTTTGCAAACGCTGTTACTTTTTGATTTATTTTGGAGAAAAAATACAAAAAGAGGAGGATAAAGATGAGACCACAGATTACTGAACTGAGGTTCGAGTGGGAGAAGTATTGGATTTATTTTGTTGCCATTCCAACAAAAAATGGCAAGAAAAAACCTAAGTTGAAATATATTGTAAAGGAGGGTAGTTTAATTCAGGAAAATGAAAAAATCGATATTCCTGCGGAGATAAAGAATCAGCTGTACCGGCGAGCAGCAATTGTTTTTAATAAATTGTAATAAATTATAGAACTTTTTAACGGGGATTTGCATCCCCGTTTTTCTTTTATTTTAAATACCGCTGATAGCCACACCAAAAAGCATAACCTTCTAAAGCTTTTTTATTTTCTGGTTGAATTTTTTCAATTATCAAGCCACCTCTTAGACATTTAACTAACAAATTTTTATCTAAACAGAAAAATTCGCCAATGGATTTATTTTCTAAAATTTTATTATCAATTGTTTTTGCCTTTAAAATTTTAAATTGTTTATTGTTTCTTTCAAAATAAACATTAGGCCAAATTTCAAAAGCTCGTATTTTTCGTTCAATAATTTCGGCTGGTTCATTAAAATCTGTAAATCCATCTTCTTTTTTTATCATTTTGCAATAAGTAGCTTCGTTGTGGTTTTGGGGTATAGGTCTAATTTCATTATTCAACCACCTTGGCAGTGTTTCAATAATTAATTTTTCAGATAATTCTATAAGTTTCTCTTCTAGTTCAGAATAGGTAGGTTCGTTTATAATTTCTAATTTTGCGACCGCAATAATATCGCCATGATCCATTTCTTCATCCATTAATATGATGGTTACTCCCGTTTCTTTATCACCGGCTAATATTGTGGCTTGAATAGGAGCTGGACCACGCCATTTCGGAAGAAGCGATGGGTGGATATTTAAAGCTCCTTTTGTTGGTACTTCCAAATATTCCTTAGGGATGATTTTGCCATAGCTAGCCACAATAAATAAATCAGGCTCTAGCTCTTTTAATTTTTCCAAAAAAGCCGTATTTTGACGTAATTTTTCCGGTTCTGCTACTTCTAGACCCCATTTTTTAGCGATTTTTTTGACTTCTGAGGGGGTTTTAATAAGACCTCGGCCTTTTATGCTATCCGGGGCCGTAACCACTAAAATAGGGCAAAAATCAGCGTTAATCAAACCCTCTAAAATAGAAGCTCCAAAATGAGGAGTTCCCCAAAAAACGATTTTTGCCTTTTTATTAGAATTTTCCATTATTTTTAAGATAGTAGATTTTTTCTGCTTTATCAATAAATAGAATACCATTTAGATGGTCCATTTCGTGTTGAATAATGCGCGCTAGCATATTTTTGGCTTTAACTTTTATTTTTTTTCCATCTTTATCCAAACCTTCAACTACAATTTTTTCATAGCGGGGGACTATTCCAATATATTTTGGTACACTCAAACAACCTTCCTCGCCCAAAGAAATTTTTTTGGAGTGTTTTATTAATTTTGGGTTGATTAAAACAAGAGATTTATTTTGATATTCAATAATTGCAATTTGAAGATTCTCACCAATTTGATTAGCAGCCAAACCAACACCTCCTTCTTTTTTCATAATGACTTTCATTTCTTCGATTAATTTTTGTATTTTTTCGTCTAAAACACTAACAACTTCTTTTGTTGGTGTTCTTAGAAATTTTTCTTCTTTTTTATTTAAAATAGTAAAGATTTTATGCATAACAATAATTTAATTATAATTTAGAAAATATCAACGGGGTCAATTTCTATAGTAATTTCGTCAGGCAACAAACTCAAAATTTTATTTCTTTTTTGAATTAAAAGATTAATATTTTCTTCAATTTTTAATCGCCAATATATCTCTTTAAAATATAAATTATTAACACGACTAATTAAAGGAGAGATTGGTTTAGATAAAACATAATCTTTCTCGGTAAATAATTTTTGGGAATTTTTGTGTAATAAGTTATAACAATAGTCAGCTATTTTTATTGTTTTTTGGGGATTTTTATTGCTAATTTGTATTTTTATTAATTGAGCATAGGGTGGATAGAGAGTCATTTTTCTAATTTCTAATTGTTTTTCATAAAATTTTTCATTAAAAAAATCTTTAAGCCATGATTTATTTCTATCGAAAGTTTGCACAATTAATTGTTGAGTTTTTTGAGAAAAAAGAAGCAAATTTTTTCTAATTCTTTCTTCTGTTTTAAATGATGGAACCACTAATAATTGTTCAAGAGAGGGAATAACAATTAAATCGACCCTTTTTTCCATTAAGTCAAAAAATTTAGAAAATAATTCGGTAACGATTAAAACTGAAACTTCGCCATTAATAAATTTTTGAAATAAATCTTTTTCTTGTCGAAGGTTTTTTAGGTGATCAGAATCAAAAACTGCTGTTTTATAGTTAGGAAAAAATTTTTTAAAATAATCATAAATTTTTTGATTGCCAAAGCCAATAAATTGAATTAGATGACTTTGACATTGAGGACATATATCTGGTGCCTCTTTTTGAAAACCACAATGATGACAGATTAAGGCGGGTTGTTCGTTTTGATGGTAAACCATTGCAGCATCACAATTTGGACATTGGAATATAAAACCGCACTCTTCACAAACCAAAGCAGGGGAGTGGCCGCGTCGATTATTGTAAATTAAAATTTTTCCATTATTTTTTAATATTCTTTCAATAGTATTTTTTGTTTCTGAATGAATTACACCATCTTTTTTAGCGTGGAAATCCTGAAATTGAATATGTGACAGATTTATTTTGTCATTTAGCAATTTAAAAGAGGGAGGGGTTATATATTTTTTATTTTGAATATTTAAAAAAGCTTCGAGGCTTAAAATAGAAGTTATTAAAATTATTTCAATATTATATTTTTCCGATAAAAATAATGCTAATTTTTTGACATTATAATGAATTTTGGTTTCAAAAGTTTCGAATCCATCATTATCTTCATCAACAATAATAATAAGGCCCAAATTATTAAAAGGAGCAAATAAAGCTGATTGTTTTCCAAAGATTATTTTTATTTCATTAGTATTAATTTTCTGATAATTTTTAAAAAATTTTTTTGACCCTTTTTTCTCAAAAATAAAAATTTGATCATGAAATTCACTAAAATTTTGATAATAAAATTCGAGTTTTATTTGATTAGGAAATAAAAAAAGGACTTGCTGCGATTTATTTAAAGTTTCTTTTACGCGATTTTTAAGATAATCAAAATCATCGGTTAGAATAATTTTTGGCTTTGAAGAAACTTCATTATTTATTTTTATTTCTTGTGTTTTGATTGATAAATTTTCAAACAATTGAATAGGTGAAATAATATTTTTTAGCAAAGAAGAAAGGGGGTTATAGTACCAAATGGAAGCCATTTTTAATAACTCCCACTGTTGAGGAGTAATAATCGGATTAGGATTTATAATTTTTTCAATGGGTTTAATTTGAAACTCGGCTTTTTTTATTGCAATTTTTGATTTAATTTCCTCACACTTTATAACAAGTGCCTCTGTTTTACGATTTCCAAAAGAGACAAACACGAGACTGAGGGGAGCGAGTTTTTTTAAAGAAAAATAAGAAAGAGGCTTATTTTGAGAGCGGGGAAGATAAGTAATGGGAATTACAGACACCAAAAACATACATAATTTATTATAATGAAAAATGGACAAAAAAGAAAAATAAAATTAAAATAGTATAATATGGAAACTCTGAGATTATTTTTTGCTATTAATTTGCCTGATTCATTAAAAGATAAAATAGAAAGAAAATTAAAAGAAATTGCATTGCCCATTAACGTAAAGTACACCCCTAAAGATAATCTTCATTTAACCGTTTTGTTTTTAGGTAATATTTTAATGGAAGATGTGCCGCAAATTCTAAAAATTGGTGATGAAATTTTTAATCAAACACCTCCTCTTGATTTATATGCTACCCATATTTCTGTTGCGCCAAATAATAATTATGCCAGAATGATTTGGTTAAATTTTGAAAAAAATGAAATATTAGAAAATGTTAAACAAAAACTTGAAAGATTATTAAGTAATTCAGGGATTAATTTTCAAAAAGAAAATAGGGAAATGAAGCCACATATTACTTTAGCACGATTTGAACCAACTCATTTAGAATTCAAAAATGTTAAATTTCCTTTGCATTTTAAAACTAATGAAATATTTCTAATGGAAAGTCGTTTACAAAAACCACACGCTGTTTATGTTCCTTTAAAAAGATTTTTGCTTAAATAAATTTGAAAAATTGTAGAAAAATTTTATAATAAAAAAATCATGCTAAAAATTATTGATACAATAAAAAAATTCTATCAACAACAAAAAGAAAAAAATAAAAAATCATTAAAAAAAGCCTTCTTGGCCGCCGTCATTAGTATTTTAATTTGTGGTGCTTTTATTGCTGGTTTACGCATTGGTCAAAAAAATCAAGTTTTATTTACGCCCATTGAAGGTTTAAAAAATGTTGATTTAAATAAACCAGAAAATGTTGATTTTTCTTTGTTTTGGGATGCTTGGCATTATATTCAAGAATATTTTCTTAAACAAAATGATTTAAATTACCAGGAAATGGTGTATGGAGCGATTAAAGGAATGGTGGATTCATTGGGCGATCCATATACCACATTTTTTAAACCCGATGATGCTAAAAAATTCACCGAAGATGTCAGTGGTAGCTTCAGTGGTATTGGAATTGAAATTGGAAAGAGAGATAATTTCTTAATGGTTATTTCGCCACTGGAAGATACGCCGGCTTGGAAATCTGGATTAAAAGCAGGGGATAAAATTTTAGCAATTAATGATGAGCCAACGGATAGTTTGAGTGTTGATGAAGCAGTGAAGAAAATTCGTGGTGAAAAAGGAACACCGGTAAAATTAAAAATTATGCGCGACGGATTTGATCAGCCAAAAGATTTTACCATTATCAGGGATATTATAAATGTACCAGCCGTAAAAATCGATTTTTTGGAAAATAATATTGCTCATGTGAAATTATTAAGTTTTAATGAAAACATTTCTTATGAATTTTATCGAGCTGCAATGCAAATGATTATGAAAAATTCGCCCGGCATCATTCTAGATTTAAGGAACAACCCCGGTGGTTATTTGGAAAAATCAGTGGAAATAGCTGGGTGGTTTGTGAAAAGGGGAGAGGTTGTGGTTCGCGAAAGAGAAAAAGATGGCAGAGAGCAAGTTTTTAAAGCTAACGGAAACCAGATGTTTCTTTATATGCCTGTTGCGGTGTTAGTAAATGAAGGATCTGCGTCTGCTTCGGAAATTTTAGCTGGCGCATTAAGAGATTTACGAGGTATTAAATTAATAGGAGCAAAAACTTTTGGCAAGGGTTCTGTTCAAACACTTCTGCCTTTGATGGATAATTCAATGATAAAAGTTACCATTGCTGAATGGTTGACGCCCGATGGTCATCAAATTAACGAAAAGGGGTTAGAGCCAGATTATGAGGTAAAAGTTAATGAAGGCGATTTGCAGACAAATGCAAAAGATTCACAATTAGAAAAAGCAACGGAAATTATAAAACAACTTATAAATAAATAATATGAAAGTTGTTTTATTGGTTGATGTCCCTAAGTTGGGCAAAAAAAATGAAATTAAGGAAGTAGCTGATGGTTACGCGCGAAATTTTTTGATACCAAAAAATTTAGCCGTAATTGCCACGCCAGAAAAAATTAAAGAAATAGAAATTTTAAAAAAACAGGAGGATTTATTTAAACAACAACAGGAACAGAAATTTAAAGAATTAGCAAAAACAATAAGAGATGAGCAATTACAATTTCAAATAAAAGCGGATAAAAACGGCAAACTGTTTGGCTCTTTACATAAAGATAAAATTATTGAAGAATTAAAAAAACGGGGAATTGAAATAGAAGAAAAACAAATTATTCTAGATAAACCCTTAAAAGAAGTGGGGGATTATTTAATAAAAATAAAATTCAGTCCCAAAATCGAGACTGAATTAAAAATTAAAATAATGGGAGTAAACTAAATAACTGAAACAATTTTGATGCGTTTTTTTGAGCCATCAAAATTGCTTTTTTGCTTCTCAGAAAATTTAACAACTCCATCTTTTAATGCATAAAGAGTGTAATCTTTGCCAACGGCAACGTTTTTACCTGCTTTAATAGTTTCTCCTCTTTGACGAACAATAATAGCACCTTTTTTTGCTTTTTGACCATCAAATAATTTAACCCCTAAGCGTTTTGCCTCGGAATCTCTTCCTAATCTTGTTGAGCCACCGGATTTTGTATGGGCCATAAATTTTTGATATAATAAAAATTAAAATAACATAACCGACTTTCAATTTCAAAAGAATATTTTACATATTTTTTAAAAAAATGCAACTTAGAGAATTTTTTTCAAATAATAAAAGAGTGTTTATTATAGCGATTTTCATTTTTCTAATCGTCACAATTAGTTTTGCTCTGGGCTATTTATTTGCAATAAATTTTGTTCAAAAAACTCCGATTATTATTGAAAAGTGCTCAGAATAAATTTTATTCTTCTTCATTAAGCGTGCTTTTTATTATTTCAATGTCTTTCTTAATAGCTTTCAAAATTTTGCGATTTTTTATTTTTTGTAATTGTTCAATTTGTTGAAGTAGGGAAGAATCTATTTTTTTTAGCAATTTCTCCAACTTTTTCTTGTCTAGCATAGAAACTTCTGTCCATAAACCTGTTTTAATCAAAAGGTTTTTTAATTGTTCGTTATCATATTCTTTAATTTGTTGTATTTGATAAGAAAAGAAGCCTTCATCGCCGAAAATTCTTTCTAAATTTTTTTCTTGAGCATAATGATTAATCTGTTTTTTAATTTCTTCTAACTTAGCTTTATTATTATCAACCTCTTCTTTTAATTTAAAATATTCAGTAATTAATTTTTTTATTTCTGTCTCTTCGGGTGTCTTTTCTTTTTGATATAAATGTGACCACATCGGACAAATCTTTCGATAGGGACAGGAATGACATAATTTAGAAGGAATAGGGGGGAAGTAGTTTTTTTCAATTTCATGAATATTTTTGAGAACGCGCTTTTTGGTTAGTAAAATATCTTCTTCATTTTTTTTGCCTGTAAGTTTTTCGCCGTGTTTTAAATAATAGAGGGTGAGGTTAATTTTGTCGATTGAGGTTAAATTTGGCCATTTTTTTAAAAAACCCAAAATATAAACTGCTAGCTGTAAATTATTTTTTAAATTTGCTTCGGCTGGCATTTTTTTATTTGTTTTATAATCAATAATCTCAAATGTTTCATCTTCTTTTTTATCGATGCGATCAATACGACCCGTTAAAATGTGGATGGTATTATTTGCTTCATCTTCAATTTCGGTTTCAAAATAACTTTCCAAGTCCATTGGAATAGCAAAAGAGGGGATATTTTTTTTGTAAAAATTTTCTAAAACTCTTAAACCTTCTTTAAAGTAGGCCTCTTTTTCATAGTTATCACGCCATTTAAATTTTTCTGCCTCCTTCCATTGCGTTTTAAAATAATCAAGCAATTCATCGAGGTGGGGAAATAGAGGGGCCCTTTTGTAAAGAAAAGCTAGGCATTTATGTAAAATGGTACCTAAAAATTGCTCCTTGCTTTGAGGGGTTTTAATTTTTTCAATTACTTGAAATTCATAACGTTTTGGACAATTTTCAAATATTTCTAAATTAGAATAGGAAGTACGCATATTTAATTAATTATAAAAAGAAAAATAAAATTATAAAGATAAAAATAATAGCCTAGGAGATCGGTAGGAAAGATATATGGCGGGATTTTTATTGTTTTTTAGAAAAATCAAACACGTCGCACAAGGTAGATTTTGCGACGTGTTTAAGGATTTTTAAAGAAATCCCTCTCATTATTTATGACTTTTTCTTTACTATTTACTACTTAACTAACAATTATAGTTGAAGAAATATTGGCAAGAAAATAGATTTCTTATAAACTCCACTCCTTTATTAAATCCATAAATAAATAAATTCATTATTTTTTTAAAAGCGCTACCAATATCTACTTTAAAAAAATTATTAATTTCCTTGGATAAGCTTGATAATCGGTTTTTTATTTTATTAAAAAATGTTTGTTGAGCAGATTGATTGGTGGGATTATTTACTATGTCTCCAACTTCATTTTGTATGGATGGATTTAATTTTTCTTCAGTGAAATTAGTTATATTATGAATAAAATTTTTTATAAAATTCGGTAATAAATTATACCAGGAATTCCTTATGGTTGTCTGGATGTTTGTAGCGTTTTGCGAATGCGCTTCATTGTTGGCAATTAAGAAAAAAATTACAAAGACAATGAAATAAATGAGAATTGGAGATTTATGATTGCCGAGCATAATTTAAATTTAATATATGTCGCACAATTTTTAATTACTGGAGATACGGAAGCGGATTAACCGGAGCGCCAATGGGCATTGGACCACACGAAGCACTTCCGGTCATTTGAAATGTTGGAGAAAAATAAACAGTAAAATGTAAGTGTGGGCCGGTGGCAAAGCCGGAACTCCCGCTGTATCCTATGATATCTCCTCTTTTAACTATATCGCCTTTTTTAACTGTTTGCAACGATAAATGGGCATATAAGGTCGTCAAATTATTATAATGTCTTATAACCACATACTTACCATATGCTCCTTTGTAGCAATATAAATCTTGATTACCAACCGCTATTACTTCCCCATCTTCTGCTGCATAAATTGGCGTGCCAAGGCTGGCTTTTAAATCAATTCCATTATGAGTGGGTGTTTTGTATCGTCCTATATTATAGAAATATTTGGAAGCGCTTGTAACCCCAAAGCCTTGAGTAATAACAGGATTGCTAACCGGCCACAAAAGCAAACCAGCGCGTGCTGATGGTAGCAATGATGGATCAATCTGGGCTTTTAATGCTTCTTCTAAGCGAGATATTTCTAACTCAATTTCCGATCTTTGTTTTTCAATATTTTCCAAGAGGGTTTGATAGTTTTTTTCTTGATTTTTAGTTTTATTTAATAAGGTAGTTTTTTCATCTTGCAAAGCCAAAACTATTCTTTTTTGATTATTCAAATTGATTCTTGTTTGTTCTAATTCTTGTTTTTTGCGAGCTGTATCCGTCTGTTTATTTGTTAAATTTTCTTTTAAACCCTCCAATTCATCTAATGTTATTTGCAAATTAATGCTTATATTTTGAATATTGTTAATTTCAGAAAGCGCATCAGAAATTTTCATATTTTTTAAAACAATAATAAGGGGGTCCAATTCTTTATTTTTTTCGTAGAGATTTTGCAGTGTTTTTGCAAGAATAACCTTTTTGATGTTGATTTCCTCGCTTGTATTGCCGATATCCATTTCTAATTGTTCTAGTTCAAGCGTTAGTTTTTCAATTTGAACTTCGTTTATTTTGATTTTGTAATTAATATTATTTAAATTATTTTGAATTCTTTTAAGTTCGTTGCTGAGTGTTTTAGAAGTAGCTTGTGTTTTTTCAAGTTCGGCATTATAAATTTCAGCCTGTTGAATTAACTGATTAATCTCCGCCTTTTTAGCATCGATTTGTTTTTGGAGTTCTTGATAAGTAACAGCCGAAATATTATTTAAACCCAAAACCAAAACAAGACAAAAAATTAAAAATATTTTAAAGATATTCTTAGCGAATGTACGCATTTAATTTTGATTTTTTACTTTTTCTCGAGCAAGATTTAAACGTCTTAATGTTTCAGTTTTTCCTAAAATTTCGGCAATTTCAAAAGGACCCGCAGAATTTTTGAGTCCGCTAAGTGCCACTCTTAAAGGCCATAAAATTGTTCCCCTACCTCTTTTTTCCGCTTCTGGCATAATCAAGGTTTCTAATTGTTGTTTTGTAAAAAGTTTAGGTTCTAAATTAGAAAATAAATTATATAAATAGTCAAGATTATCCATTAATTGGCTTTTTTCCATATTTTGCCAATAAAGTAAATCGGCATTATAATCAGGCAAAACAAAAAAATATGATGCAATTTCAGGTAATTCATTTAATGTTTTTATTCTTTGACGATGTAAATCCACTACTTTTTTAATCAATTCCATATTTGTTAGAAGAGATTCGCCAAATTTCTCTTTTAAAAACGGCATAACTTGAAGTGTTAGTTCATCAAGCGATAGTTTTTTAATATGTTCGGTATTAATCCAATTTAATTTTTCGATATTAAAAATAGCGCCAGCTTTTTGAATGCGGAAAAAATCAAATTGTTCTATCATTTCTTCTAAATCAAGAATTTCATTGATTGGCTTTCCAACTTCTTCTTTAGGGTGCCAACCTAGATAAAGTAAAAAGTTAAGAATAGCCTGGGGTAGATATCCTTTTTTACGAAAATCTTTTAAGGCAACATCGCCAAATCTTTTGGACATTTTGCTTCTGTCGGGATTTAAAATGAGGGGGAGATGGGCAAATTCCGGGACTGACCAACCCAGGGCTTCATAAATAGCCAGTTGTTTTGGTGTATTTGATAAATGTTCTTCGCCTCGAATAACATGAGAAATTTTCATTTCATAATCATCAACTACTACGCTGAAATTATAAAGAGGGTTTTGAAAGTTTTTGGCAATAATAAAGTCCCCTATTAATTTTGTATCAAATTTAACTTTGCCACGAATTAAGTCATTAAATATTATTTCTTTTTCGGGTATTTTCAAACGAATAACAAAAGGGGTTTTGTTTTTTAGTTTCTCTTCAATCTCTTTTTTTGATAAATTACGGCAGGTCCCATCATAGATAGGCGCAACTCCCCTACTCATCATTTCTTGGCGTTTAACTTCCAACTCTTCGGCTGAACAAAAACAATAATATGCTGCGCCTTTATCAATTAATTCTTTTAGATATTTCTCATATATTTCTTTTTTTTCACTTTGGCGATAAGGACCATACTCCCCACCTATTTCAACCCCTTCATCCCATAACAATCCTAACCATTTCATGCCTTCGATAATATCCCTTTCAAATTCTGGTTTCGAACGTTCTACATCGGTATCCTCAATTCTTAAAATAAACTTTCCTTCATATTTTTTGGCAAAAAGAAAATTGAATAAAGCTGTGCGGGCAGTCCCGATATGAAAATAGCCAGTTGGCGAAGGAGCAATACGAACACGAGGATTTTTAATTATCTTTTGTTTTGCTGGAACCATATTTATTCAAAATATATTTGTAATGTTTCAAAAATGATTTTAGTAATTTCTTCGGTGGCATCTTTTTTAATAAAAAGTTTGGCGCCATTTATCATTAATGCTTTTTGATTCGGATTATTCTTTAGAATATCTAGAATGTGTTTTATTAATAAATTAGGGGTTGCATTTTTTTCTTCTAACATTATTGTTGCGTTATAACGAGCGTATTCAATAGCATTAAGATATTGATGATTGTGCGCTGCTTCTGGTAGTGGGATTAGAATTGAAGGTTTTTTGGCAGCGGCAATTTCAAAAACCGCTCCACTACCAGCTCGAGAAACTATTAAATCAGCACCCGCTAAAGCATATAAGTAATCTTTTTCATTAAGAAAATCTCGAACTTGATAAAATTTAGGATAAGGATCCGGTAAAAAATCCAGGATTAATTTTGATTCAAGAAATATCTCTTTATAGTTTTTCGGGCCAGCCTGATGAAGAATTTGAATATCATTTTTTAATAAATTTTCAATGCAGTCTAAAACTAAATCGTTAATCCTTTGGCTGCCTTGTGATCCGCCAAGAAAAACAACTAAAGGTTTGTCTGGCAAAAAACCAAAATATTTTTTTCCGTCTTCCTGAGAAATGTTATTATGAAGTATTGAATCTCGAATTGGATTGCCAACCACAACGGTTTTTTCGGGTAAGAAATATCTCTTTGTTGTTTCAAACGCCAAAGCTATTTTCTTTGCAAAAATAGCTGCTATTTTATTGCTTTTGCCAGGCGCGGCATCTGATTCATGAATAACTATGGGAATTCCTAGTAAATAACCAGCAATAACAGTCGGAAGAGCACCATATCCTCCTTTACTAAAAATTATATCCGGCATTCGTTTCCATAATTTAAAAAAGGCCTGAAAAGTTCCAAACACTAATTTAAAAACATCAATAAAATTTAATGGTGAAAAATAATTTCGCCATTTGCCACTGGTAATTTTTACAATCCTTATTCCTTCTTTTGTAAAAACTTCTTCATTAAAAGAATTGGGGCCAATATAAAAAGCATCCAAAATAATTAAATGGCTTTCGCAAAATTTTTTTAATTGGCGATAAACAGCAATTAAAGGATAGGTATGACCTCCGGTTCCGCCGCCAGCTAAAGCAATTTTTAATTTTAATTCTCGCAAATTGATTTCCTTTGGCATATTTTTGTGTTTTTCACCCATTTTTAGATATATTAGCAACTATTCCCAAAGATGTCAAAATAATCGCTAGATTTGTTCCACCATAACTTATTAACGGAAGTGGTTGTCCTGTTAAAACAAAAAGGCCGGAAATGGATCCAATATGGACAAACGCTTGGATTATTATTAAAGATATAATTCCAAACGAAGCTAATTTTGCGAATTCATCCGAGATATTTAAACTAATCTTTAAACCAAGTAAAAAGAGTGTTAAATAAAATAAAATAAGAATGAAACTTCCTATTAAACCAAATTCTTGTGCAAAAATTGCAAAAATTGAATCGCCAATCGGTTCTGGTAAATAATTATTATATTTACTTACCGCATTTCCAAAGCCAACACCCCACAACCCTCCTGAACCAATAGCCATAAGTGATTGATTTAGTTGATAATTTTTATTATCTAAATCCTTATCGTTTAAATCATCTTCAGATTGAAACATTAATAAATAATGATTGATTCTTTGAATTCTATAATCATTGGGATTGATTTTTTTCAGAATTATAAAACCAAGAACCAACAATAAAATTCCGATCATTGTTAGTAAAATGATATTTCGTAATTTAATTCCGCTGATAAAAAATATTATGGCGCTGGCAGCTAATAATATTAAAAAGGAGCTGGTTGCTGGTTGGGAAATTAATATTACTCCAATAACACCTATCATCGAAACAAAAGCTATAATTGTACTTATTGAATTTTTCTCTTTCTGATTTTTATTAGAAAGCCACAAACTCAAATATAAAATAAAACTTATTTTTAATAATTCAGCAGGCTGAAAAGAAAAAGAGCCGATTTTTAACCAACGTCTCGCATTGTTGAATTCCAAACCTAACGGAGTAAAAACTAAGATGGTGGCGATAATAGAAACAACAAAAAGCAAGGGAATAAATTTTTTATATTTAGTGTAAGGGATTTTATATGCGAGAACAAAACCAATAATTCCCAAAGAAATCCCTTTTAAAACCTGCTGTTTTAAATAATAATAAGGGTCATTAAAATTAGTTCGACCCAAAATCATTGAGGCACTGGTTAGAATAAACAGTCCCGAAAGAACTATTATGACAACAGTAATAATAAACGTAATGGTAATAGTTGAGCGTGATTGCATTTTAAAATTTAGAAATTATCGAGTTAAAATTTGACCCGCCGTATTATTTGTAAATTGATCATTTTCAAAAACTATCTGACCATTTATTAACACCGTTTTAATCCCCCTTGGTTTTTGGGTGGGGTTTTTATAATCAACCGCATAATCAATTTCTTTTAAATCTATTATAACCAAATCCGCAAAATAATCTTTAGTTATTAATCCCCTATTTTTTATGCCGATTTTCAAAGCTGGTTCGAAAGTAATTTTTTTGATGGCTTCGCTTAGACTTATATTAATAACACCACTTTTTACTAAACCAATAAATCTTGGAAAAGTATTAATGGACGCAATATGCGGCAAGAAGGAAAAATTTGAAAAATTTAAACCGGCATTTTGAGATGTGATGATTGTATAAGGTAATTCCATTAATCCTAAAAGTTCTGGCCAAAGAATTTCATCATAAAGAATCATCGCTCTTCCATTGCTAATTTTAAAAATTTCCAAAAACATTTCTTCTGGTGTTACCCCTCTTTCTTTGGCTAAAAATTTAATACTTTTTCCATTAAAGTAAAAAATATTATTCTGAGCAGAAGATATTATCATTTTGCCATAATCATAATTTTTCTCTTTTAATTCTGATAAAATTCTTTGATAATTATTTTTTTCAGATAATACCCTAACCATCATTTCAAAATTGCCAAACAAAAGCCACTCAGGCAAATAAAGATACATTTGATTAGAGACAAGTGTGTAGGGGTTAACATCCAAATGAATATTTGGACAGTATTGACCGCGTATTTTTTCTAATAATCCCAAAGATAATTTTAATTCATCTATATTTTCTTTATATGGGCGGAGGTATGAAATTAAAATTTTTAATTGTTCCGCATTTGTGATTGTTTTTACTAAATTATGAATTTCATTAATAAAAGATAAAATATCATGTTTTTCCCATCGCGGTTGGATATTAAGAATGGCATCATGTTTTCTAACTATTTCACTAATTGAAAAAATTTCAGAAAAAGAAGTCAAACGAGAATGATTGAAACGCAATCCCATTGAAACACCCAGCGCACCTTCATCTAAACTTTTTTCAATTAAA
This sequence comes from Patescibacteria group bacterium, assembly GCA_026415775.1. Taxonomy (NCBI): domain Bacteria; species Patescibacteria group bacterium. The sequence continues at coordinate 386,239 of JAOAGL010000001.1, read as the reverse complement.
TAAAGCATTTGTTTAATTTCGGAATCAATTAAATCCCTAAATTCCTCTTCTAAAATCCCTCGTTTGATAGTTGCGTGACCAACGAGAGTGCCAATATTCAAACTAATTTTTTGTTTTTCTAAAGTTTTCAAAAATTCTTCTACTGATGTCCAATTTAAATTAACATTTAAACTAGACCATTTTCTGATACTTTTTAAGCTGTTTTTAAAAACCGGCGCCAAAGATGAACCGTTATTACCAACAATAATACTTGTAATTCCTTGAGCGATTAAACTTTCTAATTCCTTCTGAGTTAAAAGCGTTAACCAGTGATCGGATTCATTGTTTATATCAATAAAACCAGGTGTAATAATTAAATTAGACGCATCAATGATTTTTTCAGCCTTTTTGTTAATTGATTTATTAAACGAAATATCAATTATTTTTTTGTCTTTTATTAAAATATCCCCCTTAAAAGGTTCTTTGCCGCTTCCATTTATTATGGTGCCATTTTTAATTAAAATGGTCATAGTTATTTTTATTATAACGCAAAAAAGGTCATTATTAAAGATAACAAAACCCCGTTTTTAACGGGGTTTTGTTGTGAAGTGACAGGAGTTAGAATCTTCGTCCACCACGTCGATTTCGAAATTGGGATTGTCTCTTTCTGTGGCACTCACGGCAGTAGAGATTACCGCTGACATTACCACCTTCATCCCGGCGGGGATCAAATGGTAATTCAGTAATTTCAGCACCACATTCAGCGCAAATCCATTTCTCTTCTTCTTTGGGGTGAAACATCTGTCTTTCTCCTTGATTATTTCCCTGGTACACTTATTTCCGTTTTATTGATCTTCCGTTATTTTATTATGAAAATAACTAAATTAGATAAAACGATTTTTCCGACCTTGTTTTAAAACACTCTTATTTTAACTGAAAATTAATTATTTGTCAAAGAAAATATTTTCAATGGCAATTTTTTCCATCTTTTATTACCTAAATCTTTTTTATAGAGAATTCCCGTTTTGGCACCCACATATTCCACAACAGAAGTGCCATTCGCACTTCCAACCTTAATTGCCTCTTTAATTTTCTCATCTTGGAAAATACTACGAAATCCTGCTTTTTTAATTTTTTCTTTAGCAAAAACAGAAACAAAACCTGAAGCAAAAGCATCGCCAGCGCCAGTGCGATCAACTATTCTTTTTTCAGGATAAGTACCAGCTTGCCATAATGTTTTACCATTGGAAACAGAAACGCCATCTGGTCCTTTAGTCATTACTACCAATCCTTGTATTAGCTCATCTAATTTTTGAAAAACAAGATTTTCTTTTTGATAAGGGATATCTGTTAAATAAGAAGCTTCTTCTTGGTTTACAATGAAAATATCAAAATATTTCAATAATTCTTTGTGTTTTTTTAAATTTTCTAGTTCTCCACCACCGGGATTAGCCGCTACAAAAATATTATTTTTTTGGGCAAACCAAAGAGATTTTTTTAACAAATTTAAATTTCCACCAAGTGAATTTAAATATAACCATCTTGTTTTTAGTTTGTTCCACGGAATTTCTTTTTCAGATATATTTTCACCAGCGCCTTTGTAGCTTAAAATTGTTCTTTCGCCTGTTTCAGTTAAAAAAATTACAGAATAGGCTGTTGGGGTGTTTTTGTCGATTTGTACATATAAAGTATCAACTTTTTCTCTTTGAAGATTTCTAATTATTTCTTCCCCGCTTACATCTTTTCCCACACGAAAAATACATGCTGTTTTTAATCCTTGTCGGGCAAAAGTAACAGCCGTATTAGTTCCTCCTCCGCCCGTTGTAAAAGTTATTTTAGGCACTTTTACTTTTCCTCCATAAGGTAGGGCTATCCCCTTTCCGACTCTAAATCTTTTATCCTTTACAACAACAAAAGGAATTCCTTCAAAAAATCCATCCCTTGTTGCTGATCCAATTGAAATTATATCGTACATAATCTTTAAATATTTATTTTTTTATGTGACCTATTTTATTAATTGATAATGACGATTGATTTCAGCTGGTGATAATGTGCGATTATATAGTAAAACTTCGTCTATTTTTTCACCTGGTATAGAATCGACACAAATAGGAAGGTAAACACCAAATGATAACCATTGAACAGTTCCATAATCGCTTCCACTAATTAAATTACTTTGTCCTGCTAAAGAGTTATCTATAAAAAGTTTACTATTAAGATTAATTTTATCAAAAGTAAGTACAAAATGATGCCAGCTATTGTGAGAAGGAGGTGAAAAAATAATTGAAGTATTTTGTTGGGCACTATTAGCAATCCAAACATCGGCATATCGCGTCCATATACTACAATTCCCACAACCACTTATTATAACAGTAGGCAAATGAACACGTGTTTGTCCCGATTGAGTTGTTAAATTTAACCACTCATAAGTAAATTTATAACTGGGCAGATTTTTGATATTATCGGGTAAAGTACCCGTGTATACTCCTGCATCTTGATTTACACAAGAAGTTGAAACAGAAGGGTCCATTTGAATTGCCTTACCAGAAACACCATCCACCCAATTAACCAAATTTTTTACCTGCATGTTAACATTATTACCAGATAAATCAGCAGTTGTTGATCCCACTCCTTCATCTAATGGCCAATAACCCACTGGTTTTAAAGGATGAATAAATAAATTACTTCCTACTTCATACAAATAAGGGTCTGGGCCATTATCTTTTTTGCTTTTTGGATCTTGTCCTTTTGGACCAAAAGCTTGTGATTCAAACCAGGCAGTTAAAACAAATTGACGATTACTATTGCAGGTATAAGTATAAAATAAATACTCATTTGCTGAATTTTTTGGGTCTATTGGCAGCGCTGGCAATTGAATTCCTTTTGAAGAAAAACTTCTAAAATCAATTGGAATCCAACCTGTTCCATCGTTTTTCATTAAATTGCTTTGTGAAACTTGCACCCACGATACGCCCGCGGGTAGATTATCATTAGATAAAGGAGTTTCCGAAGGAACTGAAGCATAAATTTTTGTTCCATCGCAAACACCCATTGAAATGTTTCTATCAGTCGATACGAGTTGTAATGCTAACTGTAAATTTGTTAAATCACTAATTCTTTTAGTATCGCGGGCTTTTCTTAAATATTCGGCCGGATTCAAAGTAACCACAGTAATAGTCATTACTATCGCTACCACAGAAACAGCAATTAATAACTCAAAAAGAGTAAATCCTCTTTGATTTTTTTTAGGATGTTTGTTGTTTGATGCAATATACTTCATTTATTTTTGTTTTCTTTGTAATACTTTTTTTACTGCTTCTTTTATAGCATTTTTACCCATTCCAAAAGCTTCAATCAATTCATTAGGATCACCTGATTCGCCAAATCTATCTCTCATTCCAATAAATTCTATAGGCACGGGATAATATTGAGCTAAAACTTCTGCCACTGCCGAACCCATTCCTCCCATAATTTGATGATCTTCTACTGTTACTATTGCTCCGCATTTTTGTGCAGCTGCAATAATTGTCTCTTTATCAATTGGTTTTATAGTATGGTTATTTATAACCATTACATCAATCCCTTCTTTTGCTAATTCTTCAGCGGCAAGCATAGCATTATAAAGCAATGGTCCGCATCCAATAATTGCCACATCCTTTCCATCGCGGAAAATAGTAGCTTTGCCAATTTCAAAAGGTGTTTCTTCAGTTGTAATAATTGGTGTTTTTTCTCTAGCAAAACGAAGATAAACAGGTCCAACGTAGCGAGCAGCAGCAACAGTGGCTTTTCGAGTTTCAATTACATCACATGGCGCAATAACAACTAAATTAGGAATACAACGAGTAATAGCAATATCTTCTAATCCTTGATGTGTTGCGCCATCAGGACCAACTGATACTCCAGCATGAGCGCCCGTAACTTTAACATTGGCATTAGAATAACAAACACTGACGCGTAATTGATCCCAATTCCGACCAGGACAAAAAACAGCATATGTTGAAACAAACGGAATTTTACCAGCTAATGCTAACCCCGCTGCTAATCCCATCATATTTTGTTCAGCAATGCCCGTTTCAATAAAACGTTCTGGAAAAACTTTTTGAAACATAGCTGCTCGAGTTGAATCAGATAAATCTGCACATAGAACAACCACATTAGGATTTTCTTTACCAGCAATTACCATTCCTTCGCCATAACCATCACGAGTTGGTTTTTGTTCAACATCAGCATCAAATAATTTTGGATTAAGTTTTGCGTTTGGGTTAATCATATTTTATTCTGCTTCGCTTGTAATTCGACCTTGTAAAGTACGCAGTTGTTTTAAAGCCTGAGCTGCTTCTTCAGGATTTGGTGCTTTTCCATGCCACTCAGGTTTCCACTCCATAAAATCAACACCTTTTCCTGGAATAGTATGACAAATTATCATTACCGGTTTTTCATAAATTGATTTAGCATGACATAAAGCATCAACAATTTCTCTAATATTATGTCCATCTACTTCTAAAACATGCCAATTAAAAGCCTCGTACTTTGTTTTTAATGGTTCAAGTGGCATAACATCTTCAGTAAAGCCGTCAATTTGAATATTGTTGCGATCCATTAAAAAGGTAAGATTATCTAATTTATGCTTTCCGGCAAACATTACGGCTTCCCATGTTTGTCCTTCTTGTTGTTCACCATCGCCAGCAATACAATAAACTTGCCATTTTTTCTTATCCATTTTTGCTGCATAAGCTAAGCCTACAGCAATAGAAGCTCCTTGAGCTAAAGGACCAGAACTATTATCGACACCGGGGGTTGTGCCAACATGGGGATGTCCTTGTAATCGCGAACCGAATTTTCTTAGGGTTTTTAATTCCTCAACAGGAAAAAATCCGGCTCGCGCCAAAGCCGCATAATGAACTGGGCAAATATGACCGTTAGATAAGATAACTCTATCCCTATCCTCCCAATTTGGATTTTTTGGATCTACATTAAGAATGCCGCTGAAATATAAGGCAGCAAAAACATCAGCCATTCCTAATGTACCAGCTGAATGGCCGGATTTTGCCTCTAAAAGCATTTCAATTACATCGCAGCGTAATTGAGCAGCAATCTGATTTAATTCTTTTAATTTTTCATCAGTTAAAAGCATATTAAATATTTTCTAAAAATTTTATTTTTTCTTCGACCTTATTAATATCCGAAAAGAGGTATGATGAAGAACAAATAATATCTGCTCCTGCCGCTTTTATCAAAGGAGCTGTATCATTATTTACTCCCCCATCAACCTCAATAATTAAATTAGGATATTTATTTTTAAGACTCTTTATTTTTTCTAAATTGTGAAATTCAAATGTTTGACCAGCTGGTCCAGCCGAAACAGCTAAAATTTGAACAAATTTTATGCTAGCTAAATATGGTTCTAATGCTTCCCATGGTGTTTTACTTTCAATAGCTAAACCTAATTCTTTTTGATATTGATTAGTGATGGTATAAATTTTGGCAAAATCTTTTTCTGTAATTGTTTCGACATGAATAATAATACGTTTAACCGTGGGAATTTTTAACCATCTTTCAAAAATTTCAACTGGTTTTTCTACCATCAAGTGAATTTCAAATTGAACAAAACCATTTAAAGTAAGCAAATCTTCAGGATTATCCCAAGTTTTATAAGAAGTAAATTTTCCATCCGCAATATCAAGCTGAATCATATCAACTAGATTTTCTACTATTTTTACTTTCTCTTTTATTGCTTCAAATGATTGTTCATTAATTGTTGGAATCAGATGCATTTTCTTTTTCTTCAATTTGTTTTAAGCGACGAATATATTTTTCTTTTTGAGAAAATTCTGTTGCTAACCACGTGCGAATAATTTTTTTAGCAGTCAAAAAGGAAATGGTGTGCGCGCCCAAACATAAAATATTAGCATCTAAATGTTCTCGGGATTGTTGGGCTGATTTTTTTGTGGTCACTAATGCTGCTCTTATTCCTTTAATTTTATTTGCTGCAATAGACATGCCTATTCCATTAGTACAAATTAAAATGCCTTTGCCTTTGTTTTGAGAAACTTTTTCAGCTACCCGAAAAGCAAAAATTGGAAAATCATCTTGAGGGTCAAATTCCAAATTACCGAGATCTTCAAATTCAATTTCTGATTTTCGTAAAAAATCTTTTATTTTTTCTTTAAATTTATAACCGCCATGGTCGGCTCCTAAATAAAGCATACGATTATATTATAACTCAATTTTCGATTTTATATAACACATATGAAGAGTTTTCAAAAATTGGTCGGAAATAACTTCTAAAATAATTTTGATTAATTATCCAAGGAGAATCTGGCTTTTTTTCTACCAAAATATAGTTTGGGCTATACTTGCTTATTAATTGATAAGCATTATCTGATCCATTGTAAATATTAAGTAAATCATTAAAACGTTCTTTATAATCTATACCATGAGACCAAAGCCAACCTCTATATCCCATTAAAATTTGGCGACCAGCCAAAGAGGAAATCGGATTATTGTGTTGATCGGTAGTAAGAAAAACTTCATTGATTTTCGTATTTTGTTTAACAAAATCGGCTAATTCTAAATCAGCTTTTGTATATAAAACAAATCTCAATGTTAATTCTCGATAACCTGTTAATAATCCAGGTAGTATAGTTACTAAAAGTAAAATTATTGATAAAATTTTGAAAAAAATTGTATTTTTCTCGATAAGATAATTAAAATAAAAAGCAATTATAATTACTGAAAGCAAAAACCAAAAAATAAAAATTTTCATATTATCAAATTCCCAGGGCTGAAAAATAAAAATATTACAAATCACCCAAATAAAAAGAGCAGGTAGATAAAAAGTAATAATTTTATTTCCGTGAGGGTATTTTTTAATAATAGAAAAACTAGCAATTAGAAAAATTAAGTATAAGCCAAGATTTTTTAACCAAAAAAACCAGAAAAATTCTCCATTAGCCATCCAACCTAACTGAATTCGAAAAAAACTTTTATTGCCAAATGGGAAAAGCCACAAAACAGGACCTATAGCTAAAATAAAGATAATTATCCCCCACCCCAACCAATCTTTAAGAGATAACTTTCTAAAATAAAGCCATTGAATTAAAAAAAGAAAAAGACAGAATAAAATCAAAGACAAAAATAAATGAGTATGAATTAAAGGCAATAAACCAATTATAATAGCTGATTTAAACAACTCCCTTTTTTTATTTGTTTCCCAATAATTCCAAAGAAAAATCAATGCTAAACAAGAAAAAACCAATCCCAGAATAATAGCGCGCTGAGGTAAAAGAAAATCAGCAATAATATTTGAAAATTCAATACCTTGTTCAGATAAATGGGTATATTGTAGTGGCATCCGATTTAGAAAATCTATAAAGGTTTGGCCACTTTTTTTAAAATCTTGCCAAAAATAATAAAGCCCAAAAATCGAACCATTAAAAACAAATAAAAAGGGAGTGAAAAATGCCACCAAACGTTTTTTACTAATTTTCAAAGCTAAGTAATAAATACAAACAATAAAACCAATTAGAAACAATAATGAAGGAATAATAATAGACCAGCGCAGATTTATTCCCAGTTTTAAAAGTAGTACTGAAATATAATCAGAAATAAAAGGATAGCGTGTTTTTTCTCCAAGATAAATTGGAAAGTTTTTTAATGTTGCAACAAAACCTCTTTCTTTAAAACTATTAATTAAAGTTAGGTGAAATGCTAAATCGCCCCAAGTTGAACCAGACGAATATAAATTATTATTAGCTGGGTAAAGAATGTGGGAGGATAAAAGATAAAAAAACAATAATCCAAAAAAAATAACGAGAAAAATCAATTCCCACTTTTCTTTTATAAATCGCAACAATATTTTCATCATAACTATTCTTTAATTTCTGCAATTTTTAATAAATGGTTTAATAAAGAGGTTGCATAACCCCATTCATTGTCATACCAAATCAAAACTTTAACTAAATCCCCATCAATTACTTTAGTAAATGATAAATCAGCAATGCTTGCAAAAGAACTTCCAATTAAATCAGTTGAAACCACTGGATCAGAAACAACTGTAAAAATACCCTGCCAATGAGAATCTTTTGAAGCATTTATAAATATTTGATTTATTTCTTCTGCTGAAGTTTTTCTATTTGCTAAAAACGTAATATCAGCTAAAGAAACGGTTGGTACTGGAGTTCGAATAGAAATGCCATCAAAAATACCGTCCAGTTCTTTCAGAACTTTTCCAACGGCAATCGCCGCGCCAGTAGTAGAAGGAACGAGATTAATTGCACCAGCACGGCCTCGTCTCAAATCTTTAGCATCTGGACCGTCAACAATTTTTTGTGTAGCAGTGTAGGCATGAGTGGTATTTAAAATCGCCTTTTTTATACCAATTGAATTAATTAGTATTGCCAAAGCTGGTGCAATAGCATTAGTAGTACAAGATCCGTTAGATGTTATTTTAACTTTTTCAATTAAATGATCATTAATACCACAAATTATTGTGGCTCCTTTACTTAAACTACCATCATCATCTTTGGCTGGAGCAGTTATAACTACCCGTTTTGCACCCGCGGTTAAATGAAAGCTTGATTTTTCAAAACTTTCAAAAACACCAGTAGCTTCTATTACTACATCGATATTTAAATCTTTCCAAGGCAATTGAGCAGGGTCTTTCTGTTGCAAAAACAAAATTTCTTTATTGTCAATAACTAATTTTTGGTGTTCTTCTGATTTATTAATTTCTAATTTTTTGGAATAAACTCCATACACAGAATCGTATTTTAAAAGATAAGTTAATGTTTCAATATCTGCTAAATCATTAATTGCTACAATATCTAAATTTTTATTATCAAATGCCTGTCTAAAAAAGACGCGTCCGATACGACCAAAACCATTTATAGCAACTCTTAATTTTTTCATGTTTTTTATGTTTTTTATAGCGACTAATTAAATTTATTATACCAAATTTTTTAGTTATTTTAAATTTTTTAACCAAAAAGCTCCTATGCCAAAAGCTACAGAAACATTTAAAGATTCTTTTCTGCCCGTCATTGGAATATTTAAAATTCTATCACAATATTTTAAATATTTTTTATTTATTCCTTTCACTTCATTTCCCACTATTAAAGCTATTTTTTGACTTTTTTTAGGTAAATTTAAAAATTTATTTAAGGGTTTGCTTTTAGCTATTGTCTCTAAAGCAATAATATAAAAACCCTCTTTTTTTAATTTTTTAATAAGTGAAAGGGTTTTATAATTTTTTTCCCATGGCAAGAAATTTTCTGCACCCAAAGCAGTTTTGTGTATTATTTTTTTATGATGTTCGGAATTGGGAGATGGTGTAATTCCTCCTAAATAAATTTTTTCAAAACCTAAAGCTTCTGCTGTTCTAAAAATAGAACCAACATTTAGAAGACTACGAATATTATCTAAAATAGCGACAAAAATATAATTTTTACTCATGATATTATTTTAAAAACAAAAAGCCCGAGTGACAACACTCGGGCTTTTTGTTAAGCTTTATTAGTACTCTCCCGCTAAATCAGCAGGTCCGTGACTGTGTTCATTTTCCTTTTTTTCTGGTAAATCCGCTACTACTGCCTCAGTAATTAAAAGCATGGAAGCACAAGAGACAGCATTTTGCAAAGCCGAACGCGTTACTTTAGTAGGATCAACAATACCTGCTTTAACTAAATCTTCATATTTTCCCGTAGCAGCATTAAAACCAAAATTCAAATCATTATTTTTTAAAATTTCATTAACTATCACTTCTCCATTTTCTCCTGCATTTTCAGCGATTTGTTTTACTGGAGTTTTAATTGCTTCCAATATAATTGAAGCGCCAACAAATTTAGCAAAATCCTCAGGATTTTTTCTTAATTCTTCCAGCAATGATTTGCATTTTTCGGAAGCGCGTAATAAGGCAATGCCACCGCCTGGCACAATTCCTTCTTCAATGGCGGCTTTTGTAGCAGCAATTGCATCTTCAATGCGATGTTGTTTTTCTTTTTGTTCTACTTCAGTAGCAGCACCAACTTTAATAACTGCAACACCCCCACTCAATTTAGCTAATCGCTCTTGTAATTTTTCTTTATCAAATTCTGATTCGGCTTTCTCCAAAAGCATTTTAACTTGTTTTATTCTTTTCTCAATTTCAGTTTTTGACCCACGACCATCAACAATTGTGGTTTTTTCTTTATCGACAATAACCCGACGGGCACTACCTAAAACAGAAATATCAGCATTTTCTAGTTTTCGACCCAATTCTTCAGAAACCACCTCAGCACCACAAATAACCGCAATATCCTGTAACAATTCTTTTCTTCTATCACCAAAACCAGGGGCTTTAACAGCTACAGCAGTGAAAATACCTCTTAATTTATTTACAATAAGAGTTGCTAAAGCCTCACCTTCTACATCATCTGCAATAATTAATAAATTCTTTTTGCCTGTTTGAACAATTTTTTCTAATAAAGAGAGAATATCTGTTACGGCAGAAATTTTCTTATCAGTAATTAAAATATAAGGATCATCCAAAACTGCTTCCATTTTTTCAGGATTAGTCACCATGTAAGCAGAAACGTATCCGCGATCAAATTGTAATCCCTCAACCACTTCTTTGGTTAATCCTAAAGTCTGAGATTCTTCAACGGTAATCACACCATCTTTACCTGCTTGATCAATAACCTCGGCAATTAAATTACCAATCTCACTATCACGAGCAGAAATAGTTGCTACTTGAGCAATTTCTTCTTTGGTGGAAATAGTTTTGGACATTTCTTTTAAAGTTTTTATTACTTCTTCCGTTGCTTTTTCCATTCCTTTTTTCATTCCAATGGGATCAACACCCGCTTCTACATTTTTTAAAGCTTCATTAATTAATGATTGTGCTAATAAAGTAGCAGTGGTTGTTCCATCACCAGCCACATCATTAGTTTTTGATGCTACTTCTTTAACTAATTCAGCGCCAACATTTTCAATTTTATCTGGCAATTCGATTTCTTTGGCAATCGTTACTCCATCCAAAGTAACAACTGGAGAACCATAACCTTTCTCCAAAACGACCGCGCGACCTTTCGGGCCTAAAGTAATTTTTACAGCATTTGCTAATTTATCAACGCCCTTTTTTAATTGCATCCTCGCTTGACTACTGAATAGAATTTGTTTAGCCATATTTTTTAAATCTATCCCTCCCCGCTTTTTTATAGCGGGTTCGGAATAGATTTTTTATTCTATTATCGCAATAATATCATCTTCTTTGGCGACCAAATATTCTTTTTTATCAATTTTTATTTCAGAAGGTCCATATTGATGAAAAAGAACAACATCTCCTACTTTTACCTCTAATGGTATTCTTGTCCCATCTTCTTTAATACGACCTGGTCCAACAGCAATAACTTTGCCTTTTTGAGGTTTTTCTTTTTCTGCTGTTTCCGGCAAAATAATACCGGCTTCAGTAACCATTTCTTCTTTGATAGGTTCTAAAATAATATGATCAGATAAAGGTTTGAGCATATTTTTATAATTTTTTAAATTAGCATTCTCGACCTTTGAGTGCTAATTATAATCAATTTTATTTTTAGTTTGAAATTTGTCAAGAATTACTCTTTATTAAAAATTCCTCTGATAAAATTTTTTAATTTTAACCAATCTTTTCGTGTTTTAGCTTTATTAATTTCTCGATATTTTTTAATTTGTCTTTTTAAATCCCCCTCTACTTCATCAATTCCGCTCTGAATATCGGAATGATATTTTGCTGCTCTTAAAATACGCCCTGGCAATTCCATATTAACTTCTACATAATAAACATTTCCCTTTTGATGATGGGTTTCTCGAGAAATCTCACAATCAACCTGAATATTTTCTTTTTCATCAAGCTTTAAAAGATATTTTTCGATAAGACTACTAATTTTATCTTCTAGATAATTTTTTATTTCTTCATCGAGAACAAGATTTTTAGTTTTATAATTAATATTCATAAAAATTATATTTTTTAAACGACTATTTATTAAAAATTCCCTAAATAACGAATTTCTTCTTCTAAATTAATTCCGAATTTATTCAAAACTGCTTCTTTGCAAAGGTTTATTAACTGATAAACTTCAGCAGCCTTGGCATTTTCTAAATTAATAATGAAATTAGCGTGCATTTCTGAAATTTGAGCATCTCCTATTCTTTTTCCTCTTAAACCACATTGATCTATTAAATATCCAACTGGCACTTTGCCACCCTTAATTTTTTCGGGCGGAATTTGCCTTAATTGTTCTTGTGTTAATTTATCAATAGAAATATTTTTAAAAATACAACCAGCTGAGGGATATGGTGGTGTTTTCATTCTCCTTTCTTTTATATATTCTACTACTTTTTTCTTAATTAAATCCTTATCCCCTCTCAAAAGTATTATTTCAGCAGATAAAATAATAAAGTTATTTCTTTTAAAAATACTATCTCTGTAAGAAAATTCACATTCTTTTTGAGAAAATTCATAAATTTCAAATGTTTGAGGGTTTAAAGCTAAAACTTTGTTAATGCATTCACCCATGCTTTGCCCATAAGCTCCGCTATTTCCAAAAATCGCTCCTCCCACTGTTCCCGGAATACCTGCTGCCCATTCTAATCCTGTCAAACCCATTTCAAGAGTTTTTTGAAGAAGTAACGCTAAGGGCGTACCGGCTAAAACAATTATTTTTATCTGATTATTATTTTCTAGAAACTCCATTCCCACATTTTTAATTTTTATGACAAGACCCTTAAATCCGCTATCACTAACCAACAAGTTGGAACCTCCTCCCAAAACAAAAAATGGTTTGTCTTGTTGATATGCTTTTTGAATAGAATTTTTTAATCCTTCTAAATCGGAAATTTCAACGAAATATTCAGCTGGTCCGCCAATTTGAAAAGTGGTAAATTGTTTTAATAAAATATTTTTTTGTAATTCCATTTTTATTTGCTTCCGTTCCATTCTGGCCCGAAGGAGGTTGACTCCAATTACCATTTAAGTGAGTGCTCAACCTTCGGGCCAGAATAGAACCGAATCTATTTAATATTATAATCAATTTCTATAAAAGAGCAATTAAAAATAGAAAAGCGCCAGAGGGCGCTTTTAAATGGTTAATTTGTATTTATTTATTATTTCAAGTGTTGGATTTGAAATAAAAATTTCTGCATTTTCACACCGCTCTTTTAGGAATCTTTTTAATACATATATCGCCGTTTCCCAAACTTCTTTACTTTCATTACTTACAATAGCAATTTTTTCTATTTTGTCATTCTTTCTTATATTTTTTATTAGCACCAGAATAGCATTGAGACTGGGATATAGAGCCGTTGGATCAAGATTACCATGGGTCATGATTCTTCCATCGCTTATTTTCAAAGTAACTCCCGCTTCTGCTGTTGAAAAAAGAACGAATAATTTTCTAGCTTCTTTTGCTCTAATCAAAATATCTTGCTCTTCCTTATTTAAATCGGAATATTTTAAAATCACTTTGCACCTCCTTTTTAAAGATTTAAATACTGTCCCAAGTATATCAAAAAAATAATCAAAATCAAGAAATAATGAAGAAAACCGCCCTTACGGGCGGCTTTCCACGGTAATTGGATTTCCTAAACGAATAAACGTTCAGGAAAAGCACTCACTTCACTTTCTATTATAATCAAAACATATTATTTGTCAATGGTGCGTGTGGGAGGGATCGAACCTCCGACCTCTGTCTTATCAGGACAGCGTTCTACCACTGAACTACACACGCATTTTAGAATCCTTCTGGCGAAGGCGTAATTGTTAAAGTAGTTGTTGGGGTGGCAGAAATAGTTGAAGGAGGCGAAGAAGTAATAGTGACGGTAGTAGTGACGTTTTCTAAAGTACTAGTAACTCCTTCCATAAAACCTTCTTTTGGTGTCGTAGTAGCAGTTTGATTTATTGTTTCTTCTATTTCTTCCAAAAATTTCTCTATTTCACTTCCTCCTAATTGCAATTTTTCTTTTATCTCGTTAAATCCTTTAATATCAAATCCCTCTAAATTAACGTCTGTATTTTTTACTGTTTCAAAAATTTCATCCATCTGTCCAACTAAAAAATTGATAGTATACACCACCACCACAATTAATCCTATTATTATAATAATCGCAGAAATTATAAAAATCAAGTTTTGCTGTTGGAGTTGTTTGCGATTTAATTCTTTGGGGTTAAAAGTATTATGATTTTTTTGTTTTGTTGAAAAAAGAGACATATTATTTTATTTTTGGATAAAGACCTTCCCTTCTATATTATAAGAAAAAACTTCTTTTTTATCAGCATTGACTCCGGTGCTTGTAATATTGAAATTATAAAAGTCGATAAAATACGGAAATGTTTTTAAATCTTTGATGAAGGCCAAAAAATCATCTGATGTTCCTCGAATATTTATTGAAAAAGTCGCCTGGTCAATATTTTGAAAAACAATTTTTTTCTCATCGTCAGCACCCACTTCTTTAAAAACCAAACCCAATTCTAAATTATGCTTATTTGCTAATTGATTTAAATATTCACTAAAATCAATCAAGTGATTTTTATCAGGAATTAAATTTTGAATATTTTTTGTATAAGGCAATAATAATTTTGCATTTTTTTGTAAATTACTATAAATTTCTGATTGTTGTAATAAGGTCGAATATTCAATTCTTGTGTTTTTTATTGCAGATCCCTGTTTTTTAATAATTGAAAATGATAATATCAAAGCTAGAATAAAAATTGCGATTATAATGCCATAAATCGTAAGCGACTTTATTATTCTCTTGTCGATATTGGCAAAAAAAGATTTCCTACCTTGATTATTTTGATTATTGGGCATAGATTTTACAAGCATTCAAAAATTTTATATATTATAAGATAAAATCACTGATAAAACAAGGCTTTATTATTTTAACAAAAAATATGCAAAATTTGAAGGAAAAAATTTATTTCAATGCCTTAAATCTAGCCAGCGCCTGCAATTATAATCTACTGAGCAAACTAAAGAATTTTTATAAATCTTTTGAAAAAATCTGGTTTGTTGATGATTATAATGATTTTCTAAATTATTACCCAAAATTTTCTTTAGAAACTATCCAGAATTTTTACCAAAACAAACAAAAAATTAATCCTCAAAAAGAATGGGAAAAATTAGAAGATGGGGAGTATAAATTGATTTTATTAGAAGAAAAAGAATACCCCTCTTTATTAAAAGAAATCGCCGAACCACCTTTAGGAATTTATATTTTTGGCGAATTTGATTTTAATAATAAACCAATAATAGCAATTGTGGGAACGCGCAAAGCTACTAATTATGGAAAAATGGTTGCGGAAAAAATTACAAAAGAATTAGTAGAATGTGGATTTATTACTGTTAGCGGATTAGCTTATGGAATTGATACTATTTGTCATCAAACTACATTAGAAAACAAAGGACAAACTATTGCCGTATTAGGATCGGGATTGGACATCATTTTTCCTTCTGCAAATAGAAAATTATCCGAAAGAATTGTTAAAAGTGGAGCTTTAATTTCGGAATATCCTCTTTCAACTCCGCCGCTTAAACATCATTTCCCAGCTCGCAATAGAATTATTAGCGGTTTAGCTCTTGGAACTATTGTGATTGAAGCTCCATTAAAATCTGGCTCTCTCATTACGGCTCGTTTTGCCCTAGAACAAAATCGAGAAGTTTTCGCCGTCCCCGGATCAATTTTTTCCCAGAATTATGAAGGCAATCATCAATTAATTAAATCGGGCGCCAAATTAGTTCATAACATCGGAGATATTTTAGATGAATTGAATATTGCAAAGAATTTAACCCTAAACATTGATTTTGAAAAAACAAAAACATTATTTAATAATTTAACTGTTGAAGAAAAGAAAATATTGGATATTATAAAGAAATCAGAATCCCCCCTTTCTATTGATGATATTATAAAAATTTCCGAATTTGATACTGGCGTCGTTAATCAAATTATTACACTGTTGGAATTAAAAAATTTAATTAAGTGGGATATGGGCGGATATCAAGTGAAGTTTTAAATTTTAAATATGCCTGTTAAAAATAAAAAGAAAAATTTAGTCATTGTAGAGTCTCCGACCAAAGCAAAAACTATTAGCCGCTTTTTAACGGTTGATTATTTTGTTGAGGCGTCTTATGGCCATGTAAGGGATTTGCCAAAATCAAAATTAGGCATTGATATAGAAAATGATTTTAAGCCACAATATATCATTATTCGAAAAAATCAAAAACAATTAACGAAATTAAAAAAAATAGCTGAAAAAAGCTCTGAAATTATTCTGGCTACCGATGAAGACCGTGAAGGAGAAGCCATTGCCTGGCATTTAAAAGAAACTTTATTAAACAATAATTTATCTGATAAAAATATTAAACGTATCGCTTTTCACGAAATTACTGAATCAGCTATTAAAAATGCCTTGCTTAATCCTCGTGATATCAATATGAATCTAGTTTTTTCTCAACAAGCCAGAAGAATTTTAGATCGTTTAGTCGGTTACCTTCTCTCCCCTTTTCTTTGGAAAAAAATTTTTCATGGTTTATCTGCTGGACGAGTTCAATCAGCAGCCTTGCATTTAATTGTTGAGCGAGAAAATGAACGCAAAAAATTTCAACCAGAAGAATATTGGACAATTTCAGCTGATTTTCTAACCGGCAGCAAAAAATGCTTTTGTGCCCATCTTTATAAAATTAATGAAAAGGTTTTGGGTAAATTCGATATAAAAAAACAAAAAGATGCTGAAGAAATTGTTGATAAACTGAAAAAGGCAGATTTTATTATAAATAAAATTGAAGAAAAATTAACCCAAAAAAATCCTCTACCACCTTTCATTACTAGCACCCTCCAACAAGAGGCCTGGAAAAAACTTCATTTCTCAGCCAAACAAACAATGCTTTTAGCTCAAAAGCTTTACGAAGGAATTGATTTTGGTAAAGGACCAACAGGTTTAATTACTTATATGAGGACTGACTCCGTTAATTTATCAGAGGAGTCATTAAATAAAGCCAAAGAAGTAATAATAAATCAATTCTCGGAAAAATATTACAATCGTCGTCAATTTATTAATAAATCTCGCCTCGCTCAAGAAGCTCACGAAGCTATTCGCCCCACCGACCCCAATATTTTACCAGAAAAAATTAAAGGTAGGGTTGATAATAAACTTTATAAACTTTACACTTTAATTTGGCAACGATTTATTGCTTCTCAAATGGCGCCGGCTCAAATTAAAAAATTATTGATTGATATAAAAGCGAAAAACGATGATGATGTTTTTTTCCTTAAAACTATCGGCAGTCAATTAATTTTTGATGGTTTTTTAAAAGTTTATCCGATAAAATTTGAAGAAAATGAATTGCCCCCACTTCAAGAAAATCAAAAATTATTAGTTAAAAAAGTTGTTCCTCTTCAACATTTCACCGAACCCCCTCCTCGCTATTCCGAAGCTAGTTTGATTAAAACACTAGAAGATTATGGTATTGGCCGCCCTTCAACTTATGCCACAATCATCTCCATCCTAAAAGAAAGACGATACGTTGAGTTAGATGAAAATAAAAAATTTATACCAACAGAAATCGGCATATTAGTTGATGATATACTTACTCAGCATTTTCCCCAAATTATTGATATTGGTTTTACTGCAAAAATTGAAGAAGATTTGGATAAAATTGCCGATGGAAAAATTAACTGGCAAGATGTTATACGCGAATTTTACCTTCCTTTTAAAGAAAACCTCGACAAAAAATATATTGAAGTAGCTAAAAATACTATTGAAGAAAAAACAAATGAAAAATGCGAATTGTGCGGTGCTGAAATGGTAATTAAATACGGCCGTTATGGTAAATTTCTGGCTTGCTCTAATTTTCCCAAGTGCAAAAATACCAAAAGTTTAATGAATAATAATAATCACCTCACTGAACTAAAATGTCCGAAGTGTAATGATGGTTATATTGTAATACGAAAAACAAAGAAAGGAAGGATTTTTTATGGGTGTTCTCGCTATCCCGAATGTAACTATGCTTCCTGGACAAAACCAGAATCCCAATTAGAAAAAAATAAAGAATAAATGAATTATTTTTTCTTTTTTCGCAAAAAAGCTGGAATTTCTTCTAGAGAATCTGTAGGTATTAATTCTTTTTCTTCTTTAATTTCTGTAGTAATAGTTTCTATATTAGATTTAGAAATAGTTCTTTGTTGATTTGCCGTGTAGGATTGGTATTTTGAAGAATTATCAAATCCTGCCGCAATAATCATAATTTTTATTTCCCCTTTTTTAATTTTTGGATCTTCCATGGCGCCAAAAATAATTTTGGCAGAAGGATCAACAATTTCTGTGATTAAACGTGCTGCCTCATTAATTTCCGTCATCGTCAGACTACTATCTCCCATAATATTAAACAAGACACCTTTAGCCATATGAGGAGAATATTCAAATAATGGAGAATTAAGAGCATTCTTCGCTGCATTTACAGCGCGCTCTGCCCCACTGGCCTTTCCTAATCCTATTAACGTCATCCCGGCATTACTTAATATGGTCTTTATATCAGAAAAATCAACATTAATAATACCGGGCATATTGATTAAATCACTAATACCCTTTACTGATTGTCTTAAAATATCATCGATTAACTCAAAAGCTTTATAAAGAGGAGTTGAATTATCAATGATATTAAAAATTCTGTCATTGGGAATAACTATATAAGAATCTACTTTATCTTTAATTTTCAAAAGCGCTTCCTCGGCGATTTGCGAACGCTTACTACCTTCAAAAGAAAAAGGTTTTGTCATTACAGCAACCGTTAAAACCCCGAGCTGTTGACAAACATCGGCAATTACAGGCGTAGCGCCAGAACCAGTTCCACCGCCTAATCCGCAGGTTAGAAAAACGAGATCGGCGCCTTTTAGGGCCTCTTCTATTTGAGGGCGGGATTCTTCTGCGGCTTGGCGACCAATTTCTGGATTCATTCCTGTTCCCATTCCTTTAGAAATATTTTTCCCTATATGAATTCGACGCCGAATGCCGCATTTGTATAAATCCTGTAAATCGGTATTAACAGCGATAAATTCTACTCCCTGAATTTTTGCCTGCTTCATTCTTGATAAAATATTTCCGCCTGCACCGCCAATGCCGATAACCTTAATCACGGGAAAATTCCCCAATTCTATTAGATGATTTTCTTTAGAGGATTTTGCTTTATTTTTTCTCAAGTTTTTAACTGCAATTTTTGGCAATATTACCGATGTTTCTAAAGTTTGTTTTGTTGCCCTCTTCTTTTTTAAATCGGCTTTTTTTCTTGCCTTAATTCTTTTTGTTTTTTTCTGAGTTTTTATCAATTTTTTCTGTTGTTTTTTAATTTTTTTATTTTTCTTTTTTGTAGTCATAATTTTTTAAGGTAAAAAGATTTTAAAGAATTTTTTAATTTTATTCAATATATCACTAGGGGGCATTGTTTTTACAAACTCAATAGACTTACCACTAAAAGAATAAGCCAACATAAACAATGCCAATCCTACAACTTCAACAAATGATGGATCATCAATCAAATCCAAATGTTTTTCGCTTGCTTCAATTTGTTCTAAATTGGGATATCCTATTTTAGCGGGCAATTTTAAATATTTTTTAATAAAATCAACCATACCGGGCAACTTGGCGCCACCGCCAACCAAAACCACGCCACCCGCTAATTTATTATAGACATTATTTTTCTTAATTTCGTTATTAATAAATCCAAAAAGTTCTTCTAATCGAGCTTCAATAATTTCCGCTAAATATCGTTTATTGATTGCATAATCAATTTCCTTACTGATTTTAGAAACATCGATATTTTCTTTACGACTAACTTCGGCCGCTAAAGCATAACCGCAAGTTAATTTAATTTTTTCTGCTGTTTCTAGAGGTACTTTCAAACAAATAGCAATATCATGCGTAATACTATCAGCTCCTAAATGTAAAATTTTTGTATCAATTAATTTGTCATCTTCGTAAATAATATAACTGGTATTTTGAGCGCCAATATCAACTAAAATAGTACCAACATTTTGTTGTTTTTTAGTCAGACAACCAAAAGAAGCTGCCAAAGGACTAAAAACTGGCGAGATCAACAAATTTTTGTTTAATTCTTTAAAAACCTTGGAAAGATTTTGGAAATGAGTATTTAATACCTCAATTACAGCCGCTTCCATTTCTAAACGATATCCGTGCATCCCAATTGGATCTTTAATATTAGTCAAACCATCAACGGTGTAATCTCGAGGAATAATATGTTCAATAATTTTATTACTTGTTTCACTGTGGGTTTCATAAATTTTTTCTTCAAGTTGTACAAGATCATTCCTGGTAATCTGAGAATCTCCCCTTGTTACTCCCCCTGTTGTTTTAGTTATTTTAAAATTTGAATGGGGCGAAGCAATATTAACTACCACCTGTTTCGGATTAAACCCTAACTTATTTATATCCTCAAAAGTTTCAAACAAAACATTACAAAAGGCACCATAATCATTAATGGCGCCTTTATTCATACCATCAGAGAGTCGCTCAAAAACCGTATAAATTTTTATTTTGGAATAATCTTTTGTTGGTTGAACTACCAACCCCCTGATATTTTGATTACCTAAATCTAAAACAAGAAAAGGTTTCATTATTTAGGCAAATTAGTAAAAGACCATTTGGGATTTCTTAAGAGTTTTTTGATTAGCTTAAGATCTTCTTTCCCAGTAAGAATCCCTCTTTTTTTGAGAGCCATTATTTTTTCTTTTATTTGTGCGCGATATACCGCTGATTGTTTTTTGCGATTACGATTTATTTCTGGTTCAAAAAAACGTTTTTTTCGTGCCTCATCTAAAACAGCAGCTTGTTTTAAAGCGCGATTAAATCGTAAAAGAAAATTATTAATTGGCTCGTTCGGTTTTTTATTCACTTCAATAGCCATAAACTCTTTATTTATATTTCTTTAAGCGACCTATTAAATGAACCACTTAAAAGATGTAAATGAATGTGGTCGATTAATTGACCGGCGCCTCGACCAACATTCATTACCAATTTATAACCTTTTTCAATTAATGATAATTGTTGTGCTATTTTTTTAGCAGTTAAAAAAAGTTCTCCCAACAATTCCCTATCTTCTTCATTAATTTCGTTTATATTTGCTATATGTTTTTTGGGAACAATCAAAAGATGGATTTCGGCTTTGGGATTTATATCTTTAAAAACAATAACTTTATCGTTTTCTAAAACGATTTCTGAGGGAATTTTTTTATTAATAATTTGGCAAAAAATACACTCATTCATATGATTTATAATGTTTTTATAATATCATTTTTAAATCTTTTTTTCAATTCATCAACGATTTTATTACCATCAATAACTTCTTGAATGCTGGCTGTCATATCCCTTAAAATTACCGTACCATCAATAGCTTCTTTCTGGCCTATAATAATAACATAATGGACTCCAACTTTATCCGCTTGCCTCATTTGAGCTTTTAATGATTCGTGAGCAAAAGATTCAATCACATCAATCTTGGCCTTACGGAATACTTCTATATATTGTAATGCTTTCTGTTTGGCCAAATCCCCGATCGCTACTAAAAATACTTTTGCTTTGTGATTGTTATCTAATTTCAAAGTTTTTTTAACAATTTCTACTAAACGTTCGACTCCAGCCGCTCCACCAACAGCAGGTGTTGACTTGCCGCCCAACATTTCAACTAAATAATCATATCTTCCACCACCGCACAATGCTAAATTATCATCATTTTTCCTAATTTCAAAAACGGTTTTAGTATAATAATCTAATCCGCGCACTAAATATGGATTAATTGTATATGGCAACCCTAAAGATTCCAAGTATTCTAATATTTGTTTAAAATGATGGCGGCATTCAGTGCATAAATAATCCATCATTTTAGGGGCATCATTTTTTAAATTTTGACAACTTTCATTTTTACAATCCAAAATTCTCAAAGGATTTAATTTTAAACGATTTTTACAATCAACGCATAAAAATTTTCTTTTGGATTTAAAATAATTTTTTAATTCTTTGTGCCAGATTGGTCGACAATTATCGCAACCAATGGTATTAACTTCAACAATTAAATCTTTAATTTTCAATTCAGTAAATAAATTAAAAAATAATTGAATAATTAAAACGTCATAAATAGAATCTGATGATCCTAAAATTTCAAAATTACATTGCCAAAATTGGCGATATCTTCCTCTTTGCGGTTGTTCATAACGAAAGACGGGACCCCAGGCAAATAATTTAACTGGCTTAGACCAATTGAACATCCCGTTTTCTAAATATGCGCGGACAATATTGGGCGTAAATTCGGGACGTAAAGATAACAAGTCTTTCCCGGGTGTCTTTAAATTAAACATCTGTTTTTGAACAACATCACTTGTTGGGCCAGTACCATGTAGAAATAGTTTTGTTTCTTCCAAAATAGGCGTCTCGATTTGGCCAAAACCATAAAAATCCGCTAACTCCTCTACCACTTTTAAAATTTTACGTCTAATTAAATTCTCCTCAGGTAAAATATCAGGCATACCCTTAGGCGCCTGAAGAATTGTTTTCATTTTTGGCCTTTTTATTTTATTTTTGAAAAAATCTTTTGGTCTTCTTCCCATATTTTAATTAATTTTGATATTGGACCGTTGAAAAAGCTTTTACATTATTAAATGGCCAAACTCTCAAACGAACTATACCAATAATTTTATCTTTTGTTACAGTCCCCCACGCTCGCGAGTCATAACTAGCATATCTATTATCGCCCAAAACAAAATATTCATTTGATTCCAACGTTAAACTTATTTCGCCTGGTGTCTTGCTGTCTAATAGATAATTTTCTTTTAAAACAAATCCTTCGGGATGGTTTTGATTATAAATTTTTATTTGTCCATCTTTAATTTCAATTTTTTCACCGGGTAAAGCAATAATTCTTTTAATATAGTATTCTTTCGCTGCTTGAGGCGGATGAAAAACTATAATTTCTCCTCTTTGAGGTTCGCGCAATCGATAGGTTAATTCATCAACAATTAAATAGTCTCCGTTTTTAAAATTGGGGTACATGCTGGCTCCTTCAACAAAAAACGGCTGAAACAAAAAAGTGCGAATGATTAAAACTATCACTAACGCTACTATTGCTACTTCAATTGTATCCCAAATTGCCGCTAAAAATTTTCTCATAATTTTACATAATTATAATAAAATTCTTTAAAAAATCAAATAAAAATAGAGGGTCACAAGGACCCTCTATATTGTTGTTAAATTTGAAATTCTGTTTACACTTCTGGATATTCGGCGTCAATTTGTTCTTCTAATTGGTGAATGAATGGAGAATCTAGGCCATATCTGTATTCAACACTTCCTGGTTTTGGACGATCAAGAAGTCCTTTCTCATCTATTTCTTTGTAGAACGGAGAGATGCATTTATATTCTTCTAGAAATTCAACAGGGATTAATTCAATGGTAACGCCGCTTTTGTTGGAAAATTCTACCAGACAACCCATTGACTGAGGCATCAGGCCACGGGCAAATTCAAAAGCTGATTGGTCATTCAGACCAGGAAGTTGCAACATCAAAATTTCAGCAATCATCGCAATCCAAAAAGTATGTTTGTGCCCACCAAAAAGAACATGTAAATCAGAAGCAGCTTGAGCAATGTTTCTTAACCAAGTTATTTGAGAATGCATTGGTGTTCTTCCGCCGCCACGCGGATACCACTGATGTTGAATAGCAATCTTGTAGTTTGACTTGAGCACTCTGCTACCATATGGATGGTTGATTGTTGAACCATGTCTCCCAGCAGTTTTAACAATTCTAACTCTATTCCAAATTTTAATATCAG
Organism: Patescibacteria group bacterium; assembly: GCA_026415775.1. NCBI lineage: Bacteria > Patescibacteria group bacterium. The sequence continues at coordinate 362,417 of JAOAGL010000001.1, read as the reverse complement.
GTACTTTGAGATCAGCTTTAAATAACTTTTGGTTTTCGTATATTTCTTTAAGAACAAAGAAGATGAATTCGAGATTATTCTGTCCAGTAATGTCTGCTCCCCAAATTTCCCATTCATGATTCCCCAACAAAACATCAATAGTTTCAAGATTAGGCGCTGGGAAAAATGGTTTGAGCAACGTGGTAGTAAATGCCTTCTGGCTGCTTACGGACACTAGTCTTTTTGGTCTGTTTTCAGAAACGAACCTCGGATAATGAAAACCCTGAATGAGGTCACCATTGAGCGCCAAATTAGTCGCTCGTCTACTAAAAAGAGCATAGTCCAGGAATTTTATCACCCATTCGGGTCTCATAGTTAAAGAACCAAACTGCCAATCTGAAGTGTAGGCAAGTAAATCTTTTTTCTCTGGTTCATCCTTTTCTTTCTCAATAACATCTTTGATTTTGTTGTTAAGAACATGGATGCGCAGCCGACCATCTTTGAAAATTTCAAAGTTTACAACACCAGGCGTTGGTGGTTCTTTTCGGAAATAGATTTGTCGATGGGCTTTATCTGAAAGAATTTTTGTGTGAAAAGTTTTGATTTTTCCTTCAGCAGCTGGTAAAGGATTCTGACAGCCGGGTAAATTAAAAATGAAAGTATTGTACAACTTAGTACCCCAAAATCTTTCTTGGTGGAAATCAACCCAAATGTAAGGCGTTTCTCGACCGCGAGCTTGAAGATTGCGCAAAATCCATTCTGGAATCAATCCGCTATCCACGTACTGCGTAATGTCTGAGAAGGCAATATTATGCTGAGCAAGAATTCTTTTTTGGATATTTTTCAGATAGAGATTGATGGGATCAGGACTAATGATTCTTTTAGAACCCGGTTTATCGCTATGAAGAGCTTCAACATCAACCAACTTTTTATACTTTTCAGGGATCGGCTTATTAAACTCTTCGAACAGCAAAATAAAAATAATCACCAAGAGTTCAGTAATATGATCACCAATAACCTTTTTTACTTCATCGGCATTAAGAAGGGAGCGACCGATTCGATACATATAAGGCTGAACTGTTTCCCACTGGATTTTCATTAAACGATAGTAGTCTGCACCAGAAAGACGTTTTATTTCTTCTGGCCAACGACTACCAATACCCAATCCTCTAATGCCTCGGAATTGTTCTAGGGCAATAATCACTCGGGACAAAGAAACCTGCCAATCATCATCAGACAAAAGATAGACAACCTTGTTTTTGGCAATTTTTTCTAGTTCTTTTAACAACAAATTGGCTGCAGAATATTGCTGCTCTATCCGCTGAAGACCCGTCCTTGTCAAAGAGCGCAGTCTTTCAACTTGAATTCCGCGGAAATCGCCCTGAACAAAGTCAGAAGCAATAATAACATGAGGTTTAAAATATTCTTTCAGTATATTTATTGCCCATTCTACCAGTTCTACATCTACAAATTGATTGCCGAAGCGCACTTCACCAATAAAGCTTAAACGCGCCGATTCTTCATTGATTTCTTCTTGAAGCATTTTAACACTCTTATGGCGAATATCTCTTTCAACCACTTCTTTTATTTCTTTCAAACTGGTAATCTTTTGGGTAGCTGCTTTGCGTTCTTTTTCCTGCATCAGTAAATTATGCGCCTGAACTAAATCTAAAGCCTCAAGGGATTCAACACTAACACCCGCCTCTTTCAACGCTTGCGAACGACGATAGCCGCCTTTCCCTTTAACCAACAACCCCCTTTTTACAAAAGCATCCAAAATTTCTTCCAGAAATCGCGAGGATAAATTCAACAAATTAGCTACCTCTTGAATCGATGTCCAATCATCAGCAAATAATTGCAAAACGTTTTTCTGATATTCTTTTGGAATCAGCTTTAAAATTTCATCTTGAGTATAGAAGCCAGGAGCAGTTGAAAAGTAAACATTATGAGCACCAATACGAATTGTCTCCAGCATCCCCCACTCTTTGAACTTCATTAAAATACCGCGAGACATATTCAAGCGTTGGTACCTGCCTTTTAAACCAAGCGGCAAGGCAGTGGCTGCGTCAGTATTCCGAAAAACCCTTTTTTTGCTAAGCAATTCACTAATTGCCCGCCAGTATTCTTGAAGTTTTTCCGGCATCAACTCAATAAATTGTTCTTGAGTGATGTAACCAGTTTCCAACAATTCTGCTCTTTCATCGGAAGTAAAATGTTTCAATCCGACCTCGCCATTCTCCCACAATTTAAATTTTTTCCTAAAATCCTTTTCATTAAAACCAGGTTTTGCTTTCATTATTTTCACCTCCTTCTTTTTTTATTTTTAAAAGATCTATTGAATGGGATTTTCTCCCATCTCCATTATAAAAAAGAAAAAAATTCTTGCAAATGCAAGATTTTTTTAACAATCGTTATCCTAAACATTACTAATTATTTAGTTTTTCAATAAGAGGCACAAAAACAAAACCTGGAAATTCTTCTGATTCAAAATCGGTTTCAGTTTTTTTCTCAATAAGCCATAAGCTGTTATTCATTGGCAAAACCATTTTACCGCCGATTTTTAACTGTTCTTTAAAGGCTTCGGGGATTTCCCTTGCTTCGGCTGAACACAAAATTCTATCAAAGGGCGCTTTGTCTGGCAAACCATATAAGCCATTACCTAAATACATCTCGGCAATTCCTTTTGTAATATAACTATAACGCATCACGTTGGCTTTACCAAATTCATAAAGTTCCGGGATAATTTCAATTCCATAAACTTTTCCATTTTCTCCCACTAATTCCGCCAACAAAGCCGTTGTCCAACCCGAACCAGAACCAACATCCAAAACCCTATTACCTTCTTTAACGTCTAATAATTCCAACATAAATGCTACTGTTAATGGTTGAGAAATGGTTTGTCCAAAACCAATGGCCAATGGCGTATTCCGATAAGCCTCATTTTTTACATAATCAATTACAAAACTCATTCTATCAACTTTTCTAAATGCATCAATAAGCCTCGGACTTTTCAAAAATCCGTCTTTAATTAAATCATCTATTAATTTGTTTTTGTTTATTTCCATTTCTTTATTATTTTAAATCAAATTAGCATTTTTTTAAAGCGCATTTTGTCTTTTTGGTCATATGGTCCTATTAAGGCTAAATTCAATGATTTTGGCTGGAAAATAACCCTTGCTAACTTATTAATTGTTAATTTATCCACAGCATCAATTTTATTAAATATCTCCCTCAAAGAGAATGTTTGTCCGTAAAAAAGGTGTTGGGAACCATAATAAAATGCATAATCATTGGTCGTTTCTAAAGAAAGGGCCAACTTTCCTTTAATAAAGCTTTTGGCTTTTTTTAATTCTTCGTCACCAACTAATTCATTGCTTAATTTGTCCAATTCTTTTTTAATTGCCATCAAAGATTTTTCAGTTTTATCCAAAGCCAAACCAGCCGCAATACCCAAAAAACCATGGTCCAAACTTAAATCATTAAATGAATAAACATAATAAGCTGCTCCTAATTCCTCTCTAATAACTTGAAAAAGTCGGGAGCTCATACCGCTTCCTAAAATAGTTGATAAAACTGATAATGCATACCGTCTCTCATCAAAACAATTAAAAGTTCTTGCAGCCAAAATTAAATGTGTTTGGTCGGTTTTTTTATTATGGATTAAAACTTGTGGTTCCACTTGTTTTTTAATAATTGTCTTAAATTTTTCACCACCTTTTCCCCGAAGAATATCTTTCATTAAATTTACAATTTTTTTAATAATCTTCTCCTTCTCAAAATTACCAGCTAAGACAATAAGAGTTTTTTCATTGGTATAATGTTTTTTGTGGTAATCTAAAAAATTTTCTCTTTTCAAATTTTTAATTACCTTTTCATCTCCAATAATCGGCCGTCCTGCTGCTTGTTTGGGATATAATAATTCAAAAATCAACTCTTCAATTTTGACACTTGGCGTGTCCTCATAATAATTCTTTTCTTCTAAAATTACCCCTTTTTCCTTTTCTATTTCATTAGAATCAAACAAAGAATTAAGATAAATATCAGTAACAATATCTAAAATTTTATCAGTATGTTCCGCAGCTGCCTTAGCATAATAACCAGTATATTCCCGAGAAGTAAAAGCATTATAAACCGCACCAATTGAATCAAGTTCGGTGGAAATAATTTTTGGACTAGGTCTGTTTTTGGTGCCCTTAAAACACATGTGCTCCAAAAAATGCGAAATTCCCGCTTCATTTGGTTTTTCATATTCAGAACCAGTTTTTACCAAAATCAAAAAAGTCACGCTAGTTGCTTCTTTAAGCGGTATAAGCAAAAAATTTAATCCTTCTTTTTTAAGGATAGTAGGCTGATTATTCTTTTTCATTTTTATTTTTCTTCCCATTTATAAGCGACATCCGCCACAATCTTGTATTCTACAATTTTGCCTTTATCTAATGAAACTGATTGATCGATGATTTTAACACCAGTCAAATTATATTTATCCTTCCCAACAAATTCAATAATATTTTTTAATGCGTCATCAAAACTTTTGGGTGAAGTTCCAATAATTCTTCTAATCTTAATAATTGCCATATTTTATTTTATTTATATCGACCTTTAATTAAAAGGTCTCAATTTTTGATTTAAGATAGTTAATTAAATCATCAATCTTTACTCTCTCTTGTTGCAATGTATCGCGATTTCTCACCGTAACAGTTTTATCTTCCAAACTTTCAAAATCAACTGTTACACAGTATGGAGTTCCGATTTCATCTTGACGACGATAACGACGGCCTATTGAATCAACCTCATCATATAAAGTTATAAAATGCAATTTTAAATTATTATAAATTTCTTTAGCTAAACTCACCAGATTTTCTTTGTTTTTCAACAAAGGAAAAACAGCAACCTTAACTGGCGCAATAAATGGATGAAATTTTAAAACAACCTCTATTTCTTTTGTTGCTTCAGTTGTTTGAGTCCTTCCACCAACCACTTCTTCATAAGCATCAATTAAAAAAACCAACGCACTTCTATCAGCACCAGCTGAAGTTTCAATAATATAAGGAATAAAACGCTCTTTTGTTTTTTCGTCAAAATAAATTAATTCATGTCCGGAATATTTAGAATGGTTGGACAAATCCCAATCGCCACGATTATGAATTCCCTCTATTTCTTTCCAACCAAATGGAAACTTATATTCAATATCAACCGCTGCTTTCGCATAATGAGCTAGTTCTTCTTTTGTTTGTTGGTGCAAACGCAGATTTTCTTTTTTAATACCTAATGAAATATACCAATTTAATCGCTGTTCCACCCAATATTCAAACCATTTATCAGCTTCGGAAGGATGAACAAAAAATTGCATTTCCATTTGTTCAAATTCGCGCATTCGATAAGTAAAATTACCAGGGTTAATTTCATTACGAAAAGCTTTGCCAATTTGCGCAATACCAAAAGGAATTTTTGCTCGCATTGAATTTAAAACATTTTCATAATTCATATAAATTCCCTGACAGGTTTCCGCTCGTAAATAAGTAATTGCTGCCTCATCTTCTACGGGCCCAACAAAAGTTTTCATCATCAAATTAAATTTTCTTGGCGGCATCAATTCTCCCCCACAATCAGGACACTTATTATTTTCTACATTATCCTCACGAAAACGATGATGACATTTTGTACACTCAACCAAAGAATCAGCAAAGCCCGCTGATAAATGACCTGAGGCTTGCCAAATTTTTGGAGACATTAAAATAGCACTGTCTAATCCAAAAATGTTGTTCTGTTTTTGAAGCATTTCTTTCCACCATGCTCTTTTAATATTATTTTTTAATTCCACACCAATCGCCCCATAATCATAGGAACTGGAAAATCCTCCATAAATTTCTGAGGATGGAAAAATAAAGCCGCGGCGTTTCGCTAAACTAATGATTTTATCCATTAAATTATTTTGTTGTTCTTCTTTTTTGGACATTAAATTTATTATAAAAAAATTAAATAAAAAAACAATTAACTTTTACTTTGTAGCATTATATAAAGCCTTAATTTCAGCTTCAGAAAGAGCGCGATTGTAAATTCGAACTTCGTCAATTAAACCATTGAAAAACTCAGTTGTTGCACTTTTTCCAATTTCGAATGGTTTAATAGGATTACTTAAAGAATTAATAGTAGTATCATAAGCACTAGAATTCATGCCGTTTGTCCAAACTTCAATATGATTAGTTGTTTTCTTACCAACTATAAAACTCCAATCCCAAGTCTCCAAAAGAGAAGTAGGAACGCCTTTATAGCCTGTATCATCCATAACCACAAAATAATATTTATTAGCGGGGGTATAGGCCTGTTGGATAGCATACCCCTTTACAGACCCAGACCACCCTCCTTTATTAATAATACCTCTACGTGAAATACCACTAATAGCCCTTGCCCAAACTGCAATAGTAAAATCATTTGTGTTCATATCAAAAACTGTACTAGTGCCACAATCCACATAATCATCCATCCCATCAAAACTTAAGGCTTTGCCGATTTTACCATTAACCCATTGAGGACCATTATATAAAGTTCCATGATTATTATTGCCCGAATAATCATAAGCAATAGTGTCACTTCCTTCATCAAAAGACCAATATCCTACTAAACCTGAATTGTTAAATATAGGTGAAAGGTTGATATTGGAACCAAAAGAAAGAACACCAGGAAAATTTTGTTTAGTAAGTGTTTTATCATTACGATATTTATCTGATTCCAAAATAGCATTTAACTCCCAACTTCCTCCCACCACATAAGTATAATATTGACCAGAAGTTGTTGAGTTAATAGGATCGATTGGAAGGGCTGAAATTGGTGAACCAATATCCAGGTTTTTAAGGTTAATGGGTATCCAGCCAGCACCATCTGTCTTACGATAATTAGTAGAATTTGAACAAGCATAAGACCAACCAGTTGGTAAAGCTGGTAAACCTAAATTAGCACAAGTTGGTGAAGAATCTGGAATAGAGATATAGACAGTGTTGAGATTCCCGAAAAAACCATCGGGATTAGAGGCTGAGTAAACAGATAAAGCTGAATTAAGAGTTTTTAAATCAGAAAGACGTCTAACATCACGAGTGCGTTTTAGCATCTCGGTAGGATTAATCGTTATAACAATAACAGACATTAAAACAGCGAGAATAGCGATAACAATTAATAATTCAATAAGAGTAAAAGAGGGAGAAATTTTACCAGATAACTTAATAAAAGACATAAACAAAACATTAGCTTTTAATATTGTACCTGGCCCTCTCCATATTTCACCGTAGGATCAGAACGCAGTTCGGAAGTAAGAATATTAGTTTTTAAATTTATTGACTGACCCGTAAATTTATCCGTGGCAGTAAAAGTTGTTTCTTTAATCAATTCCATATAACTACCTACTTGGTTAAGAGATGGTGTAGCAGCAATTTGGAAAATTAATTCATAAGGCGGCATTAAAACTCCTGAAAAAGCTGGAATTTCTTTTATGCGCCAAACTAATTCGCCCGTTCTTTCATTATATTCAGGTTTTAAATCGCCATAATTACCAGCAATAACATTTGTCCAAGCTATACCTTGCGGTAGAATTGTTTTGATAGTTACCTCACTTAAATCATTATTATAATTAATAATTTTCCAGTGAATAGTAAAATTGGTAGTTTTACCAACTTTTAACGGCAAACTTCCTTTATTAACAATTCCTGAGGCAGCATCTCTAAATAAAGCGTAATACTGAAAATCAACTCGACCCAAAATCTTAGTTATTATTTGTGCTACAGCAGTCGTACTAGTTAAATTGCTTTTTGGCGGAACAGATGGGGACTCCACTGTAACTTTTACTTTAAGTGTTTGTTCTTTATCCTTGAAACTTCTGGCGGGATAATCTGAGGTAGTAAAAACTTTAAAAGTTACTGATCCTCCTTTTCCTCTGTCTAATAATTTCAAACCCGGTGTATTACCAGCATTCCAAATAATTTGTTTTTTCAATGAATCAAAATAACCATTAGTCGCAATGCTCTGATAATTAAACATAGCGCCCTCCAACTCTGCTTTTATAATTACTTCACTTAAAGCAATTTCAGTATTATTCTGGTAATCAATGCGATATTCCAAAGACTCGCCATTTCGCGCAATATAATCCCTGCTATTATTAACATAAATTGCAACATTCAACGGCGCCTCTAAAATACTTAAAGAAGTAGTTTTTTTATCAAAAACAACTGGTTGATTTTGGGAAATCAAACTGGCATCCATTCCTATCTCATAATAGCTTCCCACCTCGCCGATAATTATTCCCCTAATATTAATTTCTCCGCTTTGATAAGGTTGCAAATTACCCCAAATCCATAAATTATTTCCTTCCGCTGAAGCAATATCAGAATTAGTAAAATTAAAACCTAGGGGATAATAAAGTTGGAGTCGCAATTCCGGGATTGTTTGATTAGAATTATTTTTAAAATTAACTTTTATAGTGAATTCTTCACCGCTTACAATTTTTTCCGGCACGGATAAATTGTAATCTATAATAGGGCCTCCTATTGTAATTGTTTGGATTTTCGATTTTTCAAATCTACCGCTAAAACCAACTATATTATACTGCAATGTAGCCTTAATAGTATCAATGCGATTAGGCGTTCCCATCGCCACTAAATATAGACGCTCAACATTATTGCTTCCAGTCCCCAAATCACCTAATTCTTTTCTAAAAATTTGCCCATTATTTTCTGATCCTAAAATTTTTATATTATTGGGCAGTTCAACAATGAGAGAAGTATTCTGCAATAAATTTGCTGAATCATTTTTATAAACAACGTCTAATGGAAAAACCTGCCCTAATAAAACATTATCGGTGCTATTAATATTAATTTGAATTCCGGTTTTTTGAGAAGAAAGTTTTTGAGCCAAAAGATATCCTTCAAACAATAACGCCGCAAAAAGAATTCCAATCACAACATAAAAAATTGCGTTTTTTTTACCAGATTTTTGATAAAAATTAATAGGCGGTCGTTTGGGTTTTACTTCTATTTTGAAAGAGGGTTTTTCGGAAATTATTTCTGTTGTTTCTATTTTTTCTTTTTTAAAAGATGGGGTTTCTTCCTCTTCAAGCGGACTCCCCTCTTTCATTTTATAAAGTTTTTCCTCGATATCTTTTAGAGCCATATCAAATAATAATTTTTTGTTTAATTGACTTCTCTATTTTATTATAATCGATTTTTTGCAATTTTGATATGTCATATTGATTAATAATTTTTTCAGGGGGATTTTGAGTTAAAAAAACAATTATTGAAGCTGTTGAATTATCAAAGTGCTCCTTTAATTCTTGATTATCAGGCAATAAACCTAAACCCCTGCCCAATTTAATTAAAAATTCAAGATTTAACAATTGAATAAAAGCGCTTTCTTTTTCTTCTGAAAAAACGGCTGCTTGATTAAGTTTGTTTAAATAATTAAGAATGTTTTCCCAAAGAAAATTGTCTTTTTCTGAAGAAACAATTGCCTCATTAAATATCGCCATCATTCTTAGAGCATTTTCTAATCTGGTGTAATTTTTTCGAATATGAAAAAAATTATTGTGTGTTAAAACGCTCGTTAGATGTTTATGATTAACCGCGATAATCGTTGCCTCAATTAAATTAAGCGGTTCGAGGTGTCCACCAAATTTAGAAAGAAGTTTTTTAACGCCTTTGGCTATGATTTCCAATTTACCCAGTTCTTTTGTATACAAAACAACATTAGCGTCGGTTTCATTGATTAGTTCTTTTTTGACAACAATCGCTAAAGTATGATATTCAAGCATTGATTTTATTATATAATAAAAAATGTTTTGTTTGCAAAAAAGTAAGTTTTTGCTATAATAAAAAAGTTAAAAATTAATTAAGGAAGGGTGGCCGAGTGGTTAAGGCAAGAGTTTGCTAAACTCTGGCGCTGATGAGGCGCCTCGTGGGTTCGAATCCCACCCCTTCCGCTTCAATTAAATTATTGTTATACTATTTCTAATGATTGGTTTTGTTTTTTTATTTTTATTTTCAGCAATTGCTTTATATCTTTCTTGTGAGTTATTAGTAAAAAATTTAATAAAAATTTCGGCTTTTTTGGCAGTAAAAGAATTTGTCGTTGCTTTTTTTATATTAGCTTTTGCTTCGGCTTTACCTAATTTATTTTTAGGCATTTCTTCAGCAATTAATGGCATCCCAGAGCTTTCTCTGGGAGATATCATAGGCAATAATTTAATTGCTTTAACATTAGCAGTGGCATTGGGGATTCTTTTTTCTAAAAACCGGGAAATTTGCACTAATAGCAAAACCGTTCAATCAACAACTTTTTTTGTTTTAGTTGCCGCTCTTCTACCAATTTTATTAGCATCTGATTATCAAATTTCTCGTATTGATGGATTGATTTTAATTTTGGCTTTCATTTTGTATCTCGTTTGGCTTTTTTCTAAAAAAGAAAGATTCCAAAAAACCTATGATTTAAAACAGGCGAATTCTTTTGGCATTGACGAATCACTAAAGCAGTTTTCTGCTTTTATAAAAAATGTCGTAAAAATTATTGGTTTAATTGTCGCTATTTTTATTATTGCTCAATTAATTGTTTTCTCGGCTCAAAAAATAACCTTAAAATTGGGAATTTCTTTAATATTCTTTGGTCTAATTATTACTGGTTTAACTAATGCCTTGCCGGAAATTTATTTTGCCATAAATACTGCCAAAAAAGAAGAAAATTGGATGATATTGGGAAATTTAATGGGTTCGGTTATTTTCCCCGCCACCTTAGTTTTAGGAATTATCGCTCTGATACGCCCGATTGATATAATAGATTTTAGTTCCTTGATTTTAGCGCGATTCTTTATGATTTGCGCTGCCATCTTTTTCTTTGTTTTTGTCCAAAGCGAAAGAAAAATTTCAAAAAAAGAAGCCATCTTTCTTTTAATGATTTACATTATCTATATTGTTTTTGAAATTATTAAACAAGTATAAATTAAAAATATTTTATTTGAATTTTATTTGCGTTATAATAATAATGGTTTTTTAATTTTTTAATAAGGAGGTTTTATTGAAAAATAGAGTTGATTTTTTAGCAAAATTTATTTATGAATCTGAATTGCTTGATAATCGATGTTGCAGTTATAACACGATCAAATCAGAAATTGAACAAAATAAAAAAGACGGGCATGTAGGAGCGATTCTTTATCTTGAAAAACGCACCAATGAGAAAGACATTCCACTTACTGAATTTGATATTAAAAAAACACATGAATTAATCTTTAAAGAATCCGAGATTTGGCTAAACAAAACAAACGAGGGTTGGGCTGGTAATTATCGTCAAGGGAAAGTGTTAATTGGTGAATTGGGTGGAGTTTCTCCAGAAATTATTCCCAAAAAAATGGACGAATTAATTAAGGTTTTAAATAAACATCAGATATTGTTTCGTTGTAAAAATAAAAAAATTTCTTCGTTGGATACTAAAATCGAGTTTATCAGTAGTTTTCATTATCATTTTGGTCTTATTAATCCTTTTTATAATTGCAATTGCCGTGTAAATCGAGCATTACTTTTTTACCTTATCAATTATTTTCAGATTCAACCTTTTTTTGTTAGTCATACAGAAAAGGCAGATTATTTCGGAGCTTTTATTAGTAAAGATCCACAATTATTATACGAATTCTTTCTCAAAAAAATTAATGAACAAAAAGAGCCTGATTAAGCAGGCTCTTTTTTATTCTCAACAAAGATTTCTCGGCGAAGCCTACTCTTCCCACCGTGTTCGGGTGAGTACCATCGGCGCCCATTGCTTTCACTTCTCTGTTCGGAATGGGAAGAGGTGGTACACAATGGGCTAAATCACCGAGAAGTCTTTGCTGAGAATGAATTTTTAATGAAGCATTTTTTATCGGGACGAAAACCATCCGATTAGTACTCCTCGGCTAAAATCCTCACGGATCTTACACCTGGAGCCTATCAACCTAGTCGTCTCCTAGGGGATGATGACACCTAATCTTGGGATGGGCTTCGCGCTTAGATGCTTTCAGCGCTTATCCCGACCGAACATAGCTACCCGGCACTTCTCCTGGTGGAAAAGCCGGTACACCAGAGGTTCGTTCAACCCGGTCCTCTCGTACTAGGGTCGACCTCCCTCAAGTGTCAAACGCCCACGGCAGGTAGAGACCAACCTGTCTCACGACGGTTTAAACCCAGCTCACGTATCCTTTTAATTGGCGAACAGCCAAACGCTTGGGACCTTCTCCAGCCCCGCGCTAGGATGAGCCGACATCGAGGTGCCGAACCAGACCGTCGATGGGGACTCTCGGGTCTGACCAGCCTGTTATCCCCGGGGTAGCTTTTGTCCGATGTCTCCGGCCTTTCTAATAAGGGCCGTCGGGTCACTAAGTTCTGCTTTCGCATCTCAATCCGCAAATTAAAAAATTGCGGACCGTCGAGTTTATGAAACTCGAGTTCGGCTTGTCAGCCTCACAGTTAAGCCGGCTTATGCCTTTACACGACCAGTGCGATTTCCATCCGCACCTAGCCGACCTTAGTAAACTCCTCCGTTACCTTTTAGGAGGATTCCGCCCCAGAAAAACTGCCCGCCAGACACTGTCCTCCGATGTTTTTGCCACCGAAGTTAGAATTTAAACTGTTACAGAGTGGTATTTCACTGGCGACTCCATCCTGCCCGGAAGCAGGACTTCATAGTCTCCCACCTATGCTACGCAGCAACAGTTTAAACCCAATATCAAGCTACAGTAAAGCTCCCGGGGTCTTTTCGTCTTGCCGCGGGTACCCAGCGTCTTCGCTGGAATCGCATTTTCACCGGGCTCCTCGTTGAGACAGTCCTCCAGTCGTTACGCCATTCATGCGCGTCGGAACTTACCCGACAAGGAATTGCGCTACCTTTGGACGGTTATAGTTACCGCCGACATTGACGAGGGCTTCGGCCGTTCAGCTACCGTCTGTTGAAAACAAACGGCAACCGACAGCGTTGACCTTCTCGCATCGGTCAGGCGTCAGCCCCTATACATCCTCTTACGAGTTAGCAGGGACCTGTGTTTTTATTAAACAGTCGCCAGAGGTTCTTTAGCTGCGGGTCCGATAAATCGGACCAGGCCTTATCGCGAACTTACGGCCGCTTTTTTGCCGAGTTCCTTAACGAGGACTCACCCGTTCGCCTTGGTGCTCTTACACCAATCCACCAGTGTCGGTTTCCGGTACGAGTTCCTATGGATTAACCTTAGAAGTTTTTCTCGGAAGGCTCTTCGTTCGAATTTTCTGCCGAAGCAGAATTTCCTCGATTTGCGAAATTTGCCATTGAAGGCAGCTTACCGGATTTACCTGGTAAGCATTTCTTGAAATCAAGGACGCCAAACCAATAAGGCGCTCAAACTTTTATCCTCCGTCACTCCATCGGAAATTCCATAGGAAGGGCTGGAATATTAACCAGCTATCCATCAGCTACGGCTTTCGCCATTGCCTTAGGCTCGCCTAACCCGTGGATGATTGCCATTGCCACGGAAACCTTGGATTTTCGGCGCTCCGATTTCTCATCGGAGATGCGGTTACTCATGCCAACATTCTCTCTTCCTTCCACTTCATCGCCTCTCTCGAGTACGACTTCGCCGCGGAAGGAATGCTCTCCTACCTTCTATCCCAAAAGAGATAGAATCGCGTCTTCGGTGCTTGGTTTAAGCCTCGCTAAATTTTCGGCGCAATCAGCCAATTCCGACCGAAGTCGGAATATGATAGTGAGTTGTTACACACTCTTTAAATGATGGCTACCTCTAAGCCAACATCCTATCTGTCTTCGGCTGATTACTTCCTTTGACACTTAACCAAGACTTAGAGACCTTAGACGGCGATCAGGGTTCATTCCCTCTTGACCACGAAGCTTAGCCCCCGTAGTCTTACTGGCCATCCTCGCTGTTGGTATTCGGAGTTTGACTTAATCGCCGAGCTTTCGCCCTTTACGATTAAACCAGTAGCTCTACCCCCAACAGGTGAATAGATGACCGCTAGCCCTAAAGCTATTTCGGAGAGAACCAGCTATTACCAAGCTCGATTAGCTTTTCACTTCTTACCACAGCTCATCCGAAGGTTTTGCACAACCAACCGGTTCGGGCCTCCCTCCGTCTTTCGACGAAGTTCACCCTGGCCATGGTAAGCTCGCTTGGCTTCGGGTCGTATGAGTGCTACCTTACTATCACTTCTCAACGAGCTATAAAGCTCGATTGAGAAGGAATAGTAACCGCTCTAGTTAAAGCTCGGTTTCCCTATGGCTGCGTCGCCTGAGGCGACTTAACCAAAGCAACACCCATACACTCGTTGGCTCATTCTTCAATAGGCACCCCGTCACCCCGTTCTTTCCGAAGAAAGAACTAAGAGCTTCGAGTCCTTGTAAGCGTATGGTTTCAGGTTCTATTTCATCGGCCTCACCGGCCTGCTTTTCACCTTTCCCTCACGGTACTTGTCCACTATCGATCTAGAAAGGTATTTAGCCTTGCCAGTTTAGTTCTGGCAGATTCCTCCGAGGTTTCCTTTTCTCGGAGTACTCAAGAACAAACACTAGAGAGATTTTTGGTTTTCGCCTACAGGACTATCACCTTCTTTGGTTGAGCTTTCCAGCTCATTCGGCTAACCAAAAATTTTGTAACTCTCCTCCTCTTTCTATTTTTAAATACTCGAGTCGAATTTAAAAAAATTGAAAGAGGAACGTATTTGTCTTACAACCCCTCTTGCACAAGGCAAAAGGTTTGGGCTCCTTCCTTTTCGCTCGCCGCTACTCAGGAAATGCTGTCCTATTTTAGTAGGACTTTGTCTCTTTTCCTCCGCTTACTGAGATGTTTCACTTCAGCGGGTACGCTCCCATCCAATCTTTAATTGGACGGGTAATCGCGTTTTACGCGATTGGGTTCCCCCATTCGGAAATCCACGGATCAAAGGTTGCTACGCACCTCCCCGAGGCTTATCGCAGCTACGCCACGTCCTTCATCGCCCTTTCTAGTCGAGGCATCCACCATACGCCCTTATTTCGTCCCGATAAAAAATGCTTCATTATACCCTTTTAATTTTCAATGTGCGCGGTTGTTTTTGTTAACAACCGAGATTAAACAAATTTTTATTTTTTGTCTATCTCTCGATTGTTAACAATAATTTATTTTTTATTTTAAAAAATCCGCTCTATTCAAGGAAGCGGATTTTTTAGCACAAAATTTCCCCTTTTCAATTTAGCTTCCTTGAATATTTAAAAATAGTGTAAGAATAGTACGCATTGTTTATTTGTGAGGATATTTTAACAAATAATTTTTTTGAAGTCAAGATGTATATTGATTAGAAAGCCCCGCCCTTAAATCTAAGGGCGGGGCTTTCTTTAAATATTTTACTTTTCTTCTACCTTATTTCGGAATTCATTAATTATATGCTGAGCATATTCTTTTCCACCCAAACCAAAAGCAATACCACCAGCAATAGCAAGCATTGCAATAATACCAGTAATAACGGTATTAATAATTGCTACACCTACTCCAAGCTGAATCAAAGCAGTCAAAAAACCGAAAATCAAAATTACCCAACGAGTCAAAGAAGATAAGAATTTGGAAGCATATAAGTTGGCACCCTTTACAGTTCCTTTTACTAAACCAGCCAAGAAATCACCAACAACAATTGCCGCCAAAATAATGACAATGGCAATAATAATATTTGGCAAGTAAAGTAAAACTTCTTTCAAGAAACTGCTGATGGCTTGCAACTTAAGGATATCAGTTGCTGCCAACAAGAAAACCAAAATAAAGAACCAGCGAATGACTTCTCCTAAAAATTTCGCTGAATTCAAAGTCCATCCAGCGCGTTCGCAGAATTTGCCCACACCCAACTTCTCAAGAAGTTTATCTAATTTAATAGCGGCAATAATTTTAGCTACTAACGCAGCCAAACCGGCGGCAATAATTAAACCAATAAGAAAAACAATTAAAGCACCCAAAAAATTTGGCAAAAAGTTAACAAAAACATTCCACCAGGTTTGGAACGAACCGACTAAAATATCTGCCCAAGATTGAACGACCATATTTTTAAATATTTATTGTTTTACTCGACCTTTTATAGGCTTATTTTTATTATAATCAAAATCTTTTGTTTTTAAAAACTTTCTGTGGATAACATAAATTACTTAAGAATAGGATTTAGCGGTTTTTTGCCCTTCAAAACTGCAATAATATTTTTTGCTGCCATCTCTGCCATTTTTGATCTTGTTTCAATACTTGCAGAAGCAATATGAGGCAAAAGTACAGTATTTGGTAATTTAATTAATTCTGGAGTAACTTTAGGTTCAAATTCATAAACATCTAATGCTGCTCCTGCAATCATTTTTTTCTTTAAAGCTATCACTAAATCTTTTTCATTAATCACAGCACCGCGAGCTGTATTAATAATATAAGCTGTCGGCTTCATCAACTTAAATTCTTTCAAAGTAAACATATGTCGTGTTGTTGGCAAAAGAGGAACATGGATACTAATAAAATCCGATTTCTTTAATAATTGTTTAAATGGAACATATTTTATTTTTAATTCTTTTTCCAAGTCTAAATTTCTTTTTGCGTCATAATAAATAATCGTTAATCCGAAACCATCGCGCATTCTTTTTGCAACCTCTGCGCCAATCCGCCCCAAACCAACAATACCTAATGTTTTATTTCTAATATCCGTTCCTAAAAATAACATCGGCCCCCAGCCCTTAAATTTCCCCTGACGAACAAATTCATCTGCCTCAACAATTCGCTGGGCAATAGCAAAAAGCAAGCCAATAGCATGTTCGGCAACAGTTTCGGTTAAAACACCGGGGGTATTTGTAGCATAAATTTTTCGCGCTTTAAAATCATCTAAATTAAAATTGTCATAACCAACCGCATAATTAGCTACAATTTTTAATTGTGGGCCAGCAGCATCTAAAATTTCACCATCAATTTTATCAGTTAAAAGAGAAAGAATTCCATGTGCTCCTTTTAACATTCGTTTTAATTCCTCGCGTTTTAAAACTCGATCATACGGATTAACTACTACTTCAAAACCGGCCTTTTTTAAAAGCGAAATTCCCACATCAGGAATTTTTCGCGTTACAACAACTTTATATTTCATAACTGTGTATTATTTTTAGACGACTTTGTATATTTTTTTATTTCTTTAATCTTCTTAATTATATAATAAATTACACCCAAAATAAAAAGAGCGACAATTAAATAATCAAATTTATGAAAATATTGTCCTAAAACATCCCAGCGCTCGCCCAAATAATAACCTAAATAAGCCAAAAAATAAGACCAGAAGAAGGCGCCAATAAAAGTATAAATAATAAATTTTTTAATTTGGACTTTAAAAATTCCAGCTGGAAAGGAAATAAAAGTTCTGACAATAGGCAATAATCGAGCCCAAAAAATTGATTTTATCCCATGTTTTAGAAAAAATCTTTCTGCTGAAAGATAATCATGATAAAAAAATCTTGATTTAACAAAAAATTTCTTAAGATTATCTTTTAACTTAAAGGCTATCGCATAGGAAATAAGCGAACCAAATAAATTGCCCAAGCCGCCAATAATAGCCAATATTAATAAATTAAAAATTTTCTGAGTCGCTAAAAATCCTGAAAAAGGCATAATTATTTCTGAAGGAATAGGAATATTGCAACTCTCTAAAGCCATCAAAACAAAAACTCCAACATATCCTCCTTTTTTGATAACGCTTAAAACAAATGCTGCTGCCGCTGATAAAATTTCACTAAACATAATTATTTTTCTTTTAAATATCTCACACCTTCATCTGGATCAACAGTGGTGATTTCAATTCCAGTTGATAATTCAAAGCCGGCTGAAATATTAATTTTTGGAATAATTTCAATATGCCAGTGATAACAATGATATTTTCTTTTTTCGATTGTGGGTGCAGTATGAATAAATAAATTATAATCCGGATCGTTTAATTTATTTTTTAGTATTTGGAGGCTTTTCCGCAAAATTTCCGCTATGCCCATCAAAATCTTATTGGACGTCTCTTCAAAATATGGCAAATGTTTTACGGGAATAATTCTTAAAGCAAATGGTTCCAGCGAAACAAAAGGACTAAAACTAATTGCGTGTTTATTTTGAACAAGCATGCGTGTTTTATTCTGAATCTCAAATTTATTAATTTCACAATGCGCACAATGGCGATTCTTAATCCAATAACGATGGCTTCCGCTCAATGAATGTTGAATGTGGGGAGGTATAACTGGTATAGCAATAATTTGAAGGTGCGGATGATATACCGAAGCGCCAGCCGTTGGACCCCAATTGTGAAAAATAGATATATATTTTATTTTCCTATCTTGTGCAATTTCACAATATCGCTCTTGCAAAGCTTTTAAAATAATAAAAATTTCTTTTGTGTTATAATCCGCCAAGGGTTTGTAGTGGTCTTTTAAAACTAATAATTCATGATAACCATAACCATTGATAAACTTATATGGACCGATTTTCTGTTCAGAAACTGATACATCTGTTGGTTGAAACGCTGGGTATTTATTTTCAAAAATTTGTAAAAACCATTCTTTTTTATTAGGCAAGAATTTAATTAATTCCGGCGGTTTATGTCCCGATTTTTGGGGATTTTCAAAAGGACACTTGCTTTTCGGCGTAATAATTCTTTTTGGTTTTTTAATAATTAATTGCTCTGGCCTTTTGGCGCGAACTGAGGCAATTGTAATCCAATCTTTTGAAATGGGATTTTGCCTTAATTGAGAAATATATTCTAGATGATTATTATTCTTATTCTTTTTCATAAATTAATTTAATTTATATTTTTTACGCCAAATATTTAATCGAATTTTTAATACCTCGGTCAAAACCTCCAAAAAAGCCGAGGCTTTAACTTTAGAATGCGGGTCATTTATCCAACGAATACCAACTTCTTTAATGCGATAACCCAACAACCTCGCAATTACTAAAACTTCTACATCAAACCCCCATCGTTTAATTGTTAATTGAGAAAAAATCTTTTCAGCTGCTTGTTCAGTAAATGCTTTAAAACCGCACTGAGTATCTTTTATTGCTGGCACGGCTAACAATCTAATCACTAAATTCCCCAACCTTCCTAAAATCTGACGATAAAAAGGTTGTTTCACTGCTAATTGCGAATCTTTCATTGCCCGCGAACCAATAACAACATCGTACCCTTCTTTAAAATAAGGAAAAAATTTTTCTATTTGCTCAATCGGTGTTGAATTATCAGCATCAGCAAATAAACGAATTAATCCTTTAGCTTCGAGCATGCCTTGAGCAACAACACCTCCCTTTCCTTGATTAAACTTGTTATCAATCAACTTTAAATTTTTAATTAGTGGGCGCATTTTTTCGACTACTTCTGCCGTTTTGTCTTTTGATCCATCGTTAACAACGATAATTTCATAAGAAAAACCCGCCTGAGAAAGATATTTATCCATATCCAAAAGAGTTTTTGGTATTCTTTCCGCCTCATTATAAGCGGGTATAATCACTGAAAGAAATGGTTTAGCCATAAATTTATATTTAAAATTGACCTATTTGCCTGCTTTATTATTATAACACAAAAATCAAAAAACCGCATAGTTAATTCTATGCGGTTTTTTGAGTCAATAAAAAAGATTTATTCGGTAACGGAAAAATTCAGGGTTTCCATTAAATTATTATCTAAATATAAATTAACTTTATATTGGCCTATTTCACTTGGAATTTCTACACAACACATACCAAATTCTCCCTGCCCTTTTTTAATATCTGTTTTCCATTGATTGTTAGAAGCAATTAAATTTTCATTTAAATCAAAAATTTTAAAAGTTAATTCTGAATCCTGATTTGCTTGAATAGTTCCAGCGATTCCTAACCACTCGCCCTTTTTAAAAACCGTTTTTTCTTCTCCCTTCATATTGCGCTCAATAGTAACACCGGGTTTAAATCCTTCAAGATGAGCAGTTAAAATTTTATCTGAAACACTCTCCTTTGCTCGCTTGTAATCTGAATAATACGTATACAAAATAAGGATCAAAAGAGCCAATAGAATAATTATCAAAATAATTAAAAAAATGGTTGTTTTCTTCATATAATTTAATTATATCATAAAAAATAAAAAGTTGCAAGTGCAACTATTTATTGCTTCCCCCTGGAAATAAAATAACTTTCTAAAATTAAAGCGGCTGATTGACTGTCTAAATTAGATCCACTGCGATATTTTCTTTTTCTTTTTATGTCAAAACTTTCCTGAATTTTAATTGCCTCATCAGTTGTTAAAATTTCATTTTGATATAACACTTTTCTTTGGGTATATTTTTCTAACAATTCTCCAAATTTTTTTATTTTTTCACAAATTGGTGTTTCTTTAAAATTAAATGATAGGGGCAACCCTAAAATAATAAGAGAAATTTTATTTTCATCACAAATTTTTTTAATTTTTTTAAAAACACCCTCGACTTCATTCTCGGAATATTCAATCGGTTTTAAAAGTAGGGGTAATTTTAAACTTTCGTCTGCAATTGCCAAACCTATTCTCTTAGTTCCGTAATCAATTCCCAAAATATTTGCCATAATTTATTTAGTTAAAATCAACGGACCGCGTTCGGTAATGGCAATAGTATGCTCAAAATGAGCCGACAAACAACCCGTTTTTGTCACAAAACTCCCGTCAGGCAATTCAATAACATCCGAGGAATCAACCGCTACCATTGGCTCAATTGCAATTACCATACCTTCTTTTAATTTAATCCCTTTGCCTGGTATACCATAATTAAACACATCTGGTTCCTCATGTGGCGCATAACCAACGCCATGGCCTGTTAGCGTTTGAATCTCATAAAAACCCTGGGAACGAATATAATTCTGAATGGCAAAGCCAATATCTCCCAACGTCGCTCCGGATTGAGCTGTCTTTATTGCCAAACTCAAAGCTTTTTTAGTTACTCTTATAAGTTTTTTTGCCAGAGAAGAAATATTGCCTACTCCAATAGTAATAGCCATATCAGTATACAAACCCTCATATTTCATTCCCAAATCTAATTTGACAACATCGCCGTTAACCAACACATAATCACCGGGGATGCCATGAACAATGGTATTGTTTACCGAAACACATAAAGAAGCGGGGAAGGGACGAAGATTAAAAGCTGGTTGATAATTTTTAAAAGCCGGTTCGCCGCCAAATTTTAAAATGGAGTTTTCCGCCAACCAATCTAATTCCCTCGTGGCTACGCCCGGCTTCGCTTTTTTTGCCACCTCAAAAAGAATTTGTGCTAAAATACGTCCTCCCTCTCTTAAAATCTTAATTTCTTCTTTAGATTTTAATTTAATCATTATTGAAAAAATTAACTTTATTTAATTGTTCAAAAATATTTTGAGTAACAACATCAGGCAATGGTTCTCCATCAATTTCAATAATTGAATAACCGCGATTAATGAAATAATCAATTACCGGTTTGGTTCGTTCGCGATATTCCACCAATCTCACTTTAATTGTTTCTGGATTATCAAGAATGCCACGATCAACAATTTTTCCTCCGCACATTGGACAAAACTGCCACATCTCTGTCTCGAAAGAATAAATTACCGGATAACCACATTTCTCACAAATACGACGATGGCTATTGCGGAAAATAGAGGATTCATCGGTTAAATTAATTACAATAACAAAAATATTTTCTTTATTATAAATTGATTCCCAAAACGGAATTTCGTTTTCAGCCTCATATAAAGTACGTGGAGAGCCAGTGAAAATCAAAGAAATATTTTTTTGATATAGTTCCTTAACTTTATTATTAATTATTTCAGTAACCCATTCAGGGGTACATAATGCTCCACTTTCATAATTTTTTCTTTCACGCTGAATAATAGGATCGTTCTGTAGGTTGGGATCAAAAATTTTCTCTTCTATTAGTTTTGAGGAGCTAACAATATGCGCACCAGATTTAAAAGCCACTCTTTTTGCTTGAGTATCTTTTCCAGCACCGGGCGGACCATAAAAAATTAAAATTTTAGGGTTTTTCATATTGGCTATTAACTCAAAAAGCCCTCGTATTCGCGCATTACTAATTGCGCCTCAATTTGTTTTATAGTCTCAATTGCCACAGATACAACGATTAAAATAGAAGTGCCTCCAATAGTCAAAAATTGAGTACCAGTAACGCTTTGTAAAATGTTGGGCAAAATAGCGATTAAACCCAAAAATAAAGCTCCTACAAAAGTAATTCGATTTAGAACAAAATTTATATAAGAGGCAGTTGATTGTCCAGGTCTAATTCCCGGAATAAAACCACCATTTCTCTGTAAATTGTTAGAAATTTCTTTGGGATCAAAAGTGACCATCGTATAAAAATAAGTAAAAAGCACCACTAAAACAAAATATAAAGCCGAATAAATTAGATGGTTATTTAATAATCCCATTAAAAATTTACCAATACTTAAAGCCCAAGGGGTTTTAATTGTTGTGATAATTTGTCCTATAAATTGCGGGAATAGCAAAATAGAAATAGCAAAAATAATTGGGATAACACCGGCTTGATTAACTTTTAGAGGCAAATAACTCGTTACGCCGCCATACATTTTGTTTCCTCGCACCCTTTTAGCATAAGCCACGGGCACTTTACGCTCAGCTTCATTAATATAAACCACCCCAGCGACAACAATTAAAGCTACGACAATAAACATCAAATAAGTTGGGAGGTTTGATGGTGTATATGACAAAATTGCTGAGCGGAAATTAGCTGGCCAACCACTAATAATACCAGCGAAAATAATTAATGAAATTCCATTACCAATTTTATACTCGGTAATTAATTCACCCAACCACATCAAAAAAACTGAGCCCCCTGTAATAACCAAAATATTTCTGACCATTTCCAACGGCGAAAGCGGTAAAATAACATTCTGGGAAATTAACAAATTTAAAAAGGCGTAGGATTGGAGAATACATAATGGCACTGTTAAATAACGAGACCATTGGTTGAATTTTTTTCTTCCAGCTTCACCCTCTTCGTAATAAATCTCCTTTAATCGCGGGATAATCATTGTTAAAAGTTGCATTATAATAGTGGCAGTGATATAAGGACCAACACCTAACATCATAATAGAAAGCTTACTTAAAGTACCGCCGGAAAAGATATTCAAAATACCCAACAGTTGATTAGAAGCAAAAATTGCTCTTAATCTTTCAAGGTCAATTCCAGGAATTGGCAAACTAGCAAATAAGCGAAAAATAACCAAAATTAAAACCACCATCAAGATTTTTTTTCTTAAATCTTTGATTTTAAATAATTGGATTGCTTTGCTAACAATTCCCATATTTATTTCTTAATCTTAACTTTTTTAAACGCCTCTTGAGAAAAATAACATTTTTTAAAAATCAATTTATGTTTTAATTCCCCTCTCCCCAAAATCTTAATTTTTGGTAACTTGCCTTTTTTCTTTTCAATCAAACCCTTTTCGAATAATGTTTGCGGCGAAACAACATCTCCTTCTTTAAAATATTTATTTAGAATATCTAGATTAATTGCTATTGGTTTTTCGTTAAGCGGTTTATTTTTAACTCCACGTTTTTTGGGAATTTTAATAATTAAATCGTAAATCGCTGGTCTAATCTTTGCGCCAGCGCGAGCTTTCTGGCCTTTTAAACCGCGGCCCGAATAAGTTCCCCGCTTACCTCCACGACCTACTCTTTTCTCTTTTTTCGTTTTATACTCTTTTCTTAATTCGTGAAGTTGCATAGTTATTTATTTTCTTCAGTCGTTAATGCCGACTCATTTTTTTGTTGTTTGGTTAATAACTCTTTTAAAATAGTTGGTTTGATTTTTTTTAAAGCAGCTAGAGTTGCCATAGCATTACTTAATTTATTTGGTGTTCGGCTCAAAATTTTAGCGCTCAAATCTTTAATACCAGCCAATTCACATACCGCCCGCACTGCTCCTCCGGCCACAATACCATGACCTCTTTGAGCTGGTTTTAAAACAACTTGGGCTGCACAATATTTTGCTTTTACTTCATGGGGAATTGTATCATTAATAATTGGCACACGAATTATTTTTTTAATGGCTTGGGTTTTTGCCTTTGCAATTGCCTCACTAACATCTTTTCCCTTCGCAATTCCAATACCAACCTTCCCCGCTCTATCACCCACTACTAATGTGGCGCGGAAACTGAATCTTTTACCACCAGCAACAACACGAGTAACACGTCTTAAATCAAGAAGTTTTTCTTCATATTGATTCTCGGGACGTTCTGATTTGATTTCTTTTTTATTGTTTATATATGGTTTTTCTTTTATCATAATTAAAATTTAATTCCGCCTTCTCTCAAACCATCAGCGATGTTTTTTACTCGACCATGGTATTTAAATCCTCCCCTATCAAAAATGATTTTATGAATTTTTAATTTTTTAATCTTTTCTGCTAATAGCAACCCTAATTTTTTAGATATAGTAATTTTATTTTCTTTTTTCTCTTTTTTCAATTCAAAATCAGAAACACTTGCCAATGTTTTTCCCTTATTATCATCGATTGCTTGAACATATAAATGTCGATTAGAAATAAAAACGCATACGCGCGGTTTAGTAGCAGTACCAAAAATTTTGGCTCGAATTTTTTTATGTCTTCTTATCCTGATTTCTTTTTTATTAATCTTTTGCCTCATAAATTATTTATTTAAGCTGCAGTTCCGGTAGCTTTTTTACCGGCTTTTCGACGAATATATTCACCGAGATAATGAATACCCTTACCTTTATATGGCTCGGGCTTTCTAAAGGATCTGATTTTAGCCGCAACTTGGCCAACTAATTGTTTATCAGTGCCCGAAACCGTAATAATATTCTTTTCGGTTGTAATCTGAATGCCTTCGGGAATTTCATAACGAATCGGATGAGAAAAACCGAGATTTAAAACTAAAAACTTTCCTTCGACATTAGCACGATAACCAATGCCTTCAATTTCTAATTTTTTCTCATATCCCTCAATTACACCTTTAACTGCGTTGGCTATTAAAGCACGCAACGTTCCCCAAAAGGCCGGTGTCCGCTTTTTGTTGTCTTCCGGAGGAATAACTTTTAAGAAACCCTCTTCTAATTGTAATTTAAATCCTTGGAAAACAGGAATTTTTAATTCTCCCTTGGGACCCTTAACAATAACCTCGGAATCTTTTATTTCAATCTGAACTTTTTCTGGTATTTCAATTAATTTTTTGCCTATTTTAGACATAGATCGAAATTAAAAAATTTCACAAATCAACTCCCCTCCTAATTTTTGCTTTTTAGCTTCCACATTTGTCATTAAACCGCGGGGGGTTGAAATAATATATCGACCATAACCGGCTTTCACTGGCTTTAGTTGGCTAGCCTTGATATAACGTCGGCAACCGGGCTTGCTAATCCTTTTTATCTCCTGAATTGCCGGGACGCCATTGTCATCATATTTCAATTCTATTTTTATCATCTTTTTAGGAATTTTACCAACAATTTTAACATCATTAACATATTTCTCTTTCAATAAAATTTGGGCAATTTCATATTTCATTTTTGAAAAAGATGTCGAAATAAACGGCTTTTTAACCGCTATTGCATTTTTAATTTGAATAAGAAAATCAGATATTACATCCATAAAATTTCTATATTACCACGACGCTTTTCTAATACCGGGGATTTCGCCCTTTCGCGCTAATTCTCTGAAACAGATACGACACAATCCAAAATCTCTCATATAACCTCTTTTGCGACCACATCTGAAACAACGCCTTACAATTCGCGTTGAAAATTTGGGTTTCTTTTTTGCTCGAGCAACAACAGATGTTTTAGCCATATTACTTTAGAGGAAATCCTAATAATTTTAATAATTTTACGACTCTTTCGCGATGTTTATCATTAGTAACTACAGTTATTTCTAATCCAAAAGGATGTTTTAAAACACTATTAGTGACCTCAGGGAAAATCGTTGCCTCAGGAATACCAATATTTAAATTGCCATATTGATCTAGATTTTTTTCAGGAATTCCCTTAAAATCTCTGATACGCGGCAAAGCTATATTAACTAATCGACTTATAAAATCATACATTTTTTGACCTCTTAATGTTACTTTAAGACCGACAGTTTGACCTTCTCTTACTTTAAAAGAAGAAATTGATTTTTTTGCTTTAGTTTCGGTGGGCCACTGACCGGTAATTAAACTAATATCTTGTTTAATAGCTTTAATTAATTCCTCTGCATTTTTACTGCCACCGGCATTTGTAATTAATCTTCCTATCCCAGCATTAATAACTACCTTTTTAATTGAAGGTGCCATAAAAATATTTTTCAAATTAAATTCTTTCTGAAGAGATGGAATAATTTCTTTTTTATATTTTTCTTTTAAATTAATTGTTGGCATTTTTTACAAATTCTTATTTTTTTATCGCCTTCAAAACGATAACCGACCCTAACGCCCTTGCCGCAGCTTGAACACCATAAAGCCACATTTGAAGCATTAACAGGACGCGGCAAAGAAACAATTTCACCCTTTTCTCCTTGTCTTTTTGGACGCAGATGTTTTTTAATCAAATTTAATCCTTCAACCACCACCTTATTAGCGTGAGGTAAAACTTTGATAATTTTCCCTTTTTTACCTCTATCTTTTCCAATTAACATAATTACTTCATCTCCTTTTTTAAATTTTAATTTTTTCTCCTGATTCTTCTGTGCCATATTATAAAATTTCAATAGCTAATGAAGCGACCTCCTCAAATTCTTTTTGTTTTATTTCGCGTGGAATCGGACCAAAAATTCTTGTACCTCGAGGTTGATTCTTATTATCCAATAAAACTACAGCGTTATCATCAAAACGAATATAAGAACCGTCTTCTCGACGATAAGGCTTTCTCTGTCTAATAATTAGACAACGCACAACATCTTTTTTGGCTACACTTTTTCTCGGTTGAGCAACTTTGACTGAAGCAATTATAATATCACCTATTTGCGCATATCTTCTTTTGGAGCCACCTAAAACTTTAAAACACTGCACAATTTTTGCGCCACTATTATCTGCTACTTTTAACATGCTTCTGGGCTGAATCATAATTTTTATTCTTGTTCTTCAATATTTGACATCGACTTTTTTTCTTCTTCGCTCTCTTCAACAACATTATCAATTTCATTATTTATATCAGCTCTTTTAATAATTTGCGCCACCTTCCATCTTTTTTCTTTTGACAAAGGCCTAGTTTGTTCAATTACAACAACATCACCTACTTTACATTCATTCTTTTCATCATGCGCCTTAAAACGCTTAGAAACCCTCATTATTTTATGATAAAGAGGATGTCTTTTGAAACTTTCGACTTTTACCACAATCGTTTTATTCATCTTATCAGAAACAACCACTCCTTCTAATTTTCTTTTAATAGTTTTATTTTTCTTTATCATGATTTTGATTTAAAATAGTTAAAATTTGGGCAATTAATTTTTTTGTTTTTTTAATTGCGCTTATATCTTTTACTTTACCGAAAGACAAATTAAAACGCAAGTCTTTTAGTCGATTTTGGTTTTCTGCTAGAAGTTTTTGCAATTCTGCTTTTGGTAATTTTTTTAATTCTTCAAATTTTATCATAGGCTTTTATTTTTATTAATCCTTTTTAACTATCTTGGTTTTAACCGGCATTTTCGAAGCGGCCCTTCTTAAAGCCTCAATTGCTATTTCTTCGCTGACACCATCAATCTCATAAATAATTCGACCTGATTTTAAAGGAAAAGCGAAATGATCTAAATCTCCTTTTCCACCACCCATTGTTACCTCTGGCGGTCTTTTAGTAATTGGCTTATCAGGGAAAACTCTTAACCAAATTTTACCTCCTTTTTTTAGATATCCTGCGATTGCCTTTCTTCCTGCCTCAATTTGTCTAGCGGTTAACCAAATATTTTCTAAAGCCTGCAGACCATAAGAACCGAACACTAAAAAAGTACCCCGCGTATCAATTTTTCTAGTGCGAGATCTGCCCTTCTGCGCTTTTCGATGTTTCATTTTTTTAGGCATCAACATATTCCTTATTTGTTTTCAGATTTAATTTCGACTTCATTTGTTTTTCCTTTCTTTTTATCTTTTAAAAACACCTCGCCTTTATATATCCAAACTTTAATACCTATTGTCCCGTAAGTACAAAAAGCGGTGGCTTCAGCGTAATCAATATCAGCGCGCAATGTTTGAAGCGGCATACACCCCCAATCAAGCCATTCGGTTCGAGCAATTTCTGCTCCATTTAATCGACCAGAGACTTTAATTTTAATTCCTTTTACTTCTTTGTTTTGTTTAGCTTCTTCAATTGCCTTTTTCATTACTCGACGGTAAGGCATTCTCTTCTCAATGGCACTTGCAATGCCTTGAGCGACAATCGCCGCATTAGCAGTCGGATTTTTTATCTCCTCGATATTTATAGAAAGGTTGTAGTTAAGATTGTATTTCTTTTCTTTACGATGTTTATTGATAATTTTTTCTAATTCTTTCTTTAAATCTTCAACGCCCTTACCACCGCGTCCGATTATTAAACCCGGACGAGCTGTTTTAATAGTGATGTTGATATTATTTTCCAATCGTTCAATGACAATTTCGGCAATATAAGTATTTCTTAATTTTTTATTTAAATATTCGCGAATTTTAATATCTTCTTCCAAAATAATTGGGAGTTCCTTCTTTGAAACTAACCATTTTGCACTCCAATCTTTGATAATTCCCAATCTAAAAGATTTTGGATGAATTTTGTGTCCCATATTAAGCTATTTCTTTTCTTCTAAAGAATTTTTTAACTGCTCCTTCTTTAGGTTTTTTCTCAACGACCTTTTGTTCTTTTTGTTTATACTCTGCTTTTTTAGTTTCAACCTTTTCCTTCTTTATTGATTTTTCAGATTTAGTAATTTTTGCTTTAGGCACAACAAAACGATTAAATTGCTTTCCTTCAGATAAAACCATAGTGATATGCGACATCTTTTTTTGAATGGGAGTAGCCCTCCCCATCGCTCTTGGCAACCACCTTTTTAACATAGGACCTTGATCTACTGTAATAGAACTAATATAAAGAGTGTCTTTATTTAATTTCTTGTTAAGAGCATTATTGATTGCTGAATGTAATAATTTTAAAATCGGTTTAGCGGCGCGACGACGACAATAAAGCAATTGTGCTTCTGCCTCAACAATATGTTTTCCTTTAATTAAATCAGCAATAAATCTCACTTTGCGTGGTGCCATATGTAAATATTTTAATTTTGCTATTGCTGTTTTCTTTTCGTTCATAAATTTTTTTATTGATTAGATGCGGTCGCCGCCTTCTTTTCTAATTCTCTTTGCATCTTACCACCATGTTTAATAAATTTACGAGTGGGCGCAAATTCACCTAAACGATGACCGACCATTTCTTCGGTAATTTTAACCTCAATAAAATCCTTACCGTTATGAACCGCAAAAGTATATCCGATCATTTCTGGCGAAATTACCGAAGCTCTTGACCAAGTTTTAATAACCTGACCAGAATCAGGTTTAATTTTAGCGATTTTCTTTAATAGCTTTGGGTCAATGTATGGACCTTTTTTAAGACTTCTGCTCATAATTTATTTTCTGCGTTTAAGAATTAGTACATTCGACCATTTTCTTTTCTTTCGTGTCTTGTGACCGCCAGTAACTTTACCCCATGCTGTTTTTGGCCTGCGCGTACCACGAGGTTGACGCCCCTCGCCTCCACCATAAGGATGGTCACAGGGATTCATTGCAGAACCACGAACTGTTGGCCTAATTCCCAACCAACGAGTTCTTCCAGCTTTCCCAATATTTAAAGTGCGGTATTCTGTATTTGATGGAACGCCTATTGTTGCATAACAATTTGATAAAACTTTTCTAATTTCTCCAGAAGGCATTTTTAAAATACAGTATTTGTCCTCGAGACCCATCACTTCAGCGACTGAACCAGCACTACGAACCAATTTACCACCGGTGCCTGGCATTATTTCAATATTAAAAACGCTAGTGCCAACTGGAATATTTTTTAAAGGCAAGCGATTACCGACTTTAATTGGAGCATTTTCGGAACTAATAATTTGCTGACCAACTTCTACTCCTTCCGGCAATAAAACATAACGATATTCACCATCAGCATAAGAAACCAGACCAATAAAAGTATTTCGATTGGGATCATATTCAATCGTTTTGATTGTTCCAATAATATTAAATTTATCTTGTTTAAAGTCAACTAAACGATACAGTCTTTTGTTTCCTCCGCCCTGATGACGAACAGTAATTCTGCCACTAGAATTTCTACCCGCTTTTTTCTTAAGAGGTTTGGTTAATTGTTTTTTCGGTTCATTAGTTGTCAAAATTTTCTTATATTCAAGAATTGTCATTTGCCGCCGTGATGGAGTTGTTGGTTTAAGTTTTTTCATATTTTTCTCTTATTTTTGAGGAATGATTTCAATTTGGTATCCTTCTTTTAAAGTAACAATAGCTTTTTTATGACCCGACTTTTTTCCTTGTGTAGCTCCTAGGCGTCTTTTTTTTGCGGAAATATTTATTATTCGTACTTTTTCAACCTTAACATTATAAATATATTCCACAGCCTTTTTTACTTCCGCTTTATTTGCTTTTTTATCCACATCAAAAACATATTGCCTAACTTGTTTCATCAATTGACTTTTTTCCGTCACTCGTGGTTGTTTTATTATTAAAACATTTTTATTAAATGAATCAGGCTTTTTAACTTCTTCCTGTTTTTTAATTTCAACATCTTTCTTCTCCTCCTTATCAGTTTTTTTCTTTGAAAATAAAGACATATATTATTTTATTTTCTCTTCTAATTTTTCGACAGCTTCTTTTATAAAAATCAGGTTTTTAAAAGTTAAAAGATTAATTAAATCAAGATTTTCTATAGTAGTTGCTTGGGCAAATGATAAATTACGAGTGCTTTTTATAAGATTTCTATCGTTTGTTGGCAAAATCAATAATCCCTGGTTTCTTTTTTTATCATTTAAAAAATTTTTTAAAATTTTTGCCATTTCTTTGGTTTTTGGCTGTTCAAGTTCTATTTTATCAATAATTTTAATTTCTTGATCAGAAAATTTTTTAGACAAAACTGATAGTAAAGCATTCAGTTTGGTTTTTTTATTGATTTTTTTATCATATTTTTTCTCCTTGGTCGGACCAAAAGTGACACCGCCACCAATCCACAAAGGAGAACGAATAGAACCATGACGAGCGCGGCCTGTTCCTTTTTGACGCCAAGGTTTCCTTCCGCCGCCAGAAACTTCTCCTCTATCTTTTGCATGCGCAATAGGTTTTCTTTTATTGCTTTGTAAAGCTACAAGAACTTGATGCACTAAAACGGAATTCCATTTATAACCAAAAATTCTATCAGATACATTAATCTGGTCAATCACTTCTCCTTTTTGATTATATAAATCCACTTTCATAAAATTAAGCTAAAATCTCGACTAATTCTCCTTTTTTTCCCGGCACCGCCCCTTTTATACAAATCAAATTTTTATCATTGATTATTTTTGCAATTTTTACATTTTTTAAAGTTATTCTTTCGCCACCCATTCGCCCAGCCATCTTCCTTCCTTTAGCAACATGTTGGGGATGTGTAGCACCAATTGAACCGGGAGCGCGCAATCGATTTTTTTGTCCATGGGTTTTAGGACCGCCATGGAAACCATGTCTTTTTACCACGCCTTGAAAACCCTTGCTTTTACTAGTGCCCGAAATCTTAATTTTCTCGCCCTCTTGAAAAATTGAAACATCTATTTTATCACCAACTTTATAATTATTTATTTCTGACTCAGATACTTTAAACTCTTTTATCCATCTAAAATTGCCCAGGTTTTTTAAATGGCCTTTTAAAGCTTTGGAAATTTTTTTCTTCGCGCCAAAACCAACCTGAACGGCATAATAACCATCTCGCTCTTTGGTCTTTATTTGCGTAACCACAACAGGACCTGCTTCTAAAACAGTTACTGGAATCATCTTGTCATTCTGAAAAATTTCGGTCATTCCTATTTTTTGAGCGAGAATGAATTTAGCCATATTTTTTCGTTATTTTATATATTTTAAAATTTTTATCAATATTTTGGATAAATAAATGCCGGGTTTTTCTTCTCAAGATAATTTCGAGAAGAGGCCGCCCGGCATTTATTTTTTACTCTCTACATCTTAATCTCAATGTCTACTCCTGCCGGCAAATTTAGGTTCATCAGAGCATCAATTAGTTTTTGATTCGGATTAAGTATGTCAAGGATTCTTTTGTGAATGCGGATTTCAAACTGTTCTCGTGAATTTTTATCAATGAAAGTTGAACGATTAATGGTATAACGTCGGATTTCAGTGGGTAATGGCATCGGACCAATAATTTCTTTTACATAACGGCTAGCAGTTTCAACGATTTGTTTACAAGAATTATCTAACACTTTATGATCGTAGGCTTTCAGTTTTATTCTTATTTTTTGTTGCAATTCATCTTTTTTAGTCATTGTTGTTGGAAAGAGCTAATTAAAAATTTTATTTGAGAATTTTTGTTACCACACCCGCGCCGACAGTTTTACCACCTTCACGAATAGCAAATCTTTGTTTCTCTTCCAAGGCAACCGGCGCAATTAATTTAATAGTCAAATTAACATTATCGCCAGGCATCACCATTTCAATGCCTTGAGGAAGAGTAACTTCACCAGTAACATCGGTGGTTCGAATATAAAACTGAGGTTTATAACCATTGAAGAATGGAGTATGTCTTCCTCCTTCCTCCTTAGTTAAAATATAAACCTCTGCCTCAAATTCAGTATGAGGAGTAACGCTGCCTGGTTTGGCAACAACCTGACCTCTTTCTACGTCCTCCTTCTTTAGACCACGCAACAAAATACCAACATTATCACCCGCTTGAGCTTCATCTAATGTTTTATTAAACATCTCAATACCGGTGACAACTGTTTTTTGAGTTGGTCTTAAACCAACAACCTCAACTTCTTCATTTAATTTCAAAACCCCTCTTTCAGCACGACCAGTAACAACAGTTCCTCGTCCTTCGATTGAGAAAACATCTTCGATTGGCATCAAAAATGGTTTATCAACTTCACGAACAGGATCAGGAATATAACTATCCATTGCTTCAACCAAATCTAAAATTGGTTTGCAAGCTGGATCATCGATTGATTTAGCATTTAATGCGGCCAAAGCGGAACCGCGAATTACTGGAACTTCATTACCAGGAAATTGATATTTAGATAATAATTCACGAACTTCATTTTCAACCAAATCAATCAATTCTGGATCGCTTACCTGATCAACTTTATTTAAGAAAACAATTATTGCTGGAACACCGACTTGGCGCGCCAAAAGTATATGCTCACGAGTTTGAGGCATTGGACCATCAGCCGCCGAAACAACAAGCACGGCACCATCCATCTGAGCGGCACCAGTAATCATGTTTTTAATGTAATCAGCATGTCCCGGTGCATCAATATGAGCATAGTGTCTTTTTTCCGACTCATATTCCGAATGATGCAAAGCAATAGTAATACCTCTTGCTTTTTCCTCGGGAGCATTATCAATTTGATCAACGCCTTCCACTTTTTCTACTAAACCCTTAAAATTTAAAACGTGCATTATTGCAGCAGTTAAAGTGGTTTTACCGTGATCAATGTGACCGATTGTACCCACATTAACATGTGGCTTTTTACGTTCAAATTTCTTTTTCTCTGCCATTTTTTTAATTAAAATTTAATCGACTTGAATAAAAATGACCTTTAAAGATTTATAAAAATTTTATTCTAATTTTTAATAAAGTCAAGTTTTAAAATGTGAATAATTAAGCGCCGAATACGATTTGTTTAATCTTTTCGGTTATCCGTAGGGGCTCGGCTGACAACCAAACATTTCTTCCAACTGCCACACCAGCCGCCCCAGCTGCCATTACATCTTTCAAAATCTTCAAAAATTCTTCTTCATCTACCTTGGGGCCTCCAGATAAAACTACTTTCGTTTTACCTGCCGCCCTGACCGCCCATTCAAAATTTTCTTTAGAACCCGAGTATTTTATTTTGACCATATCTGCCCCCAATTCTAAACCAATTCGCGCAGCATAAGCAGTTATTTCTTTTGATGAATCATCTTTGACAAATTCACCACGAGGATATACCCAAGCGATAGCTGCCATTTTTAATTGATGAGCTTCTTCAACAATTCTGCCAAAATCGGCAAACATTTTTCCATCGTGTTCTGACCCTAAATAAATGGTATAACCAACAGCACTCGCTCCTAATTCTTTGGCATATTTAACTGAACAATTTTGATAAGAATAAATATCGCCTCCTTTCCAAATATTTGCTTTACCATTAATTTTTAAAATTAAAGGAATTTTCTTTTCGTAAATTGTTCCGCTATAATATTTTTCCGCTAATCCTTTTTGAAAAATAATAGCATTATAACCGCCCTCAACAGCAATATCCAAAATATATTGCGGATCCAAAGATTGTCCCGGCAAATCTTCTGGCCCATGCTCAAAACCATGATCATAAGCCAAATAAATCGCCTTGCCATTGGTTGTAATTTTTTGCAAATAATCCTTCATAAAAAAATTTAATTTTAGCCGACTATTAATTAGTATAAATAAAAAAATAAAGGTAAGCAATTATTGATTTTCTCTAGGAAAAATGCGGGTAATAATAAAATCAATAATCCAACCCAAGGCAAAAATCAAAGCAAAAATTAATAATAAGGCTATACTTAACGCTCGAATATCAAAGAAAATATCTGATAAAACAGCGGAAAATGTATAACCAATAAATAAATAGAAAATTACCCAGCCTAAAGAAACAACAAGTTGATTTTTTATATATTTTTTAACATCAAATTTCATTGCTCCCGCTACTAACTGTGTTAAATGATTTAGACCATAAGCAAATTTTGAAACAAACAAAATCCAAGTACCACCCCGATGAAAAATTCCTCTTATTCTTTCCGCTTTTGCTTGTTTAATTAATTTTTTATTAATTAGTTTTTCAATTAACCCATCGCCGTAATGATATCCCAAATAAAAAAACAAAAAGTCGCCAAAATAAACCGCCAACATCATCACAAAAAAAGTTTGCCACAAAGGCAAAAGCCCGATATGTATCATCGCCCCAACAAAAAGCATCAACTCTTCTCCTAAAAAAATTGCCAGAACAAATAAAATTAAAAGCGTTAACCACATATAAGTTTTATTATAACAAAAATAGGGCTTTTTGAAAGCCCTATTCTATAAAAATTATTTTTCTTTTAATTTTTGTTCTCTTTGTTCGGCAAGCGAAGCCATCACAACAGCTGAATAAGCAATCAACCAGAAGAATTGAATAATTATTGCCGCTGCCATCAACCATTTTTTATTTTGGTAAAAAAAACACGGGACACCCAATCGAATAAACCCCAAAATAACAATGGGTAAACAAACCATAAAGATTCTAAAAATAATCTCTAAAAAATATTTTTTTACTCTTTTAAAATTCATTATTCTCCTCCTTTATTTGAATTTTAAAAGCTGTTTTTAATATAATTGTATTTATGCGGTTTGTCAATTATTCCGTAAGTATCTGTTAATACCCGCATACGTCATCGTTGCTCCGCCTATATAAAAAAGAATAACAAAACTAAGCACCAAAGAGTCTCCATCTGTTTTATAAAATCCAACATAATATAAAAGACATGAGGCAAATAAAAAGAATAAACCAAACCAAATAAAAGGAGCTTTCTGTTGAGATGTATCATTTTGTTTAACAATAAATTTTTTAAAATAAGAATAAATTAAAGCAAGAACAGTAGTAATAATATAAAAAAGCTGGGGCGCTAAATTTTTTTCCTCTGGCAATAAACGAAATTGTTGCGGCAATAAATAAAAAAGCGCTATTGGAACCAAAGAAAATAGAAAAGATATTGATCGAGGAATGTTTTTATAATTAGATAACGAATGAAATACTTCTGCCTCTAATCCTATAAGAGCATAAAGCCAAATACTAAGCAAACCCACAATCGCTACCCACTTGTTAATTAATCCACCTATTACCATAAAAGCAATTATTATCATCCATGCTTTCTTTAAATTTTTTGAGAAAAATTTCTTTACCAAAAAAATAATAACAAACATTAGAAAAATAACTGCAACTATAGACAATAATATAACTGAGCTTTTATCAACACTAAAAAGATAAGCCAATACAAAACTATTAACCCATTGGAAAATTTTTGTAATTAAAAAAAGGAGGATGATAGATGCATTATGCATGATGGATATATTATATCTTTTTTGAAAAATAAATGTAGTCTTTTATATTTAATAAAGTTTGTCTGAAATAAAAAATCTGAAATAAGAAATAAATAAAAAAATAGCTGCGGGGCTTGGATTCGAACCAAGATTATCGCGTCCAGAGCGCGACGTCCTACCATTAGACGACCCCGCAAAACGCTTTTTATTTTACTTAATTTATTAATAAATTCAATTATACTCTTAAATATTTACGAATGGCAATAATACTTGAAAGAATACCAAGAATTAAACCTATTAAGAATAATGTGCCAAAAAGATTAAACCAATTACCCCAATAAAAATGAATAATGTTAAATTCTGGAATAAAATTTTGAAGATATGGTGCTAGTACATAACAAACTGGAATTAAAACAAGCATTGATAAAATTGTTGAAGCTAAACTAATGATAAGACCCTGGAAAATATAAGGGCCTCTTATTAAAGAACTTGCTGCTCCTACCAAACGCATAATGCCAATTGATTCGCGATTGGAATAAATAGCCAAACGAATAGTATTGAAAGTAACCAATGCTGCTACAAAACCCAAAACAATAGCCAAAATAATACCAGCAGTTCTCAAAGTATCAATTATTCTCGTTAAGCGATCAATAATAACCTGATTCTGGCTATAATTAATTTTGTCAATAAATTCCGAAGGAATCTCTTTTTCTAAATAATTAGCAATGCCAGCGTAATTTCTAGGATTTTTCGCTTTAATATTTAATGAAGCTGAAAGTGGATTATATCCCAACTCTTCCAATGACTGTAAAATAACCTCATCATTTTTGTGTCTCTCTCTAAAAGCATTTAAAGCATCGTCCTGAGAAATATAATCTACCGAAGCCACTTCATCTAATAATTCTATATTTTTCTTAATTGCTAAAATTTGATTTTCGCTTACATTGGTCTTGAAATAAATACTAATATCAATTTTACTTTGTAAATTATTTAAAACGGTTTTCCCAGCATTGCCAAAAATAATTAAACCCGCACAAAGAAGTAATGTTAAAGTCATTACTGCAATTGTAGCGCTTGAAAGTAATCCATTTCGCGTAAAATTTTGAAAACCGTATTTTATAATTCTTGCGAGAAAAATAAACATAATTTTTAAATTATAAATTGACCTTCTTCTTCATCGCGGATAATTCGCCCATTATCTAAAGAAACAACTCGTGTATTAAGCATATCTACCACATTTTTATTGTGGGTAGCAAGCATTACAGTTGTACCCAATTCATTAATTCTTAATAAAAGTTTAATAATCTCAGCAGTATTAATCGGATCTAAATTACCTGTTGGTTCGTCGGCTATTAATAAATCTGGTTTGTTAATCATTGCTCTGGCAATTGCAACTCGCTGTTTTTCTCCGCCTGACAATTCATGAGGAAAATTAAAAACTTTATCTCTTAATCCAACGAGTTCCAACATTTGCGGAACGGTTTTCTTTATATCGTGCGGCGAAAAACCAGCTGCCTCCAAAGCAAAAGCTACATTTTCAAAAGCAGTTTTGTCGGGCAATAATTTAAAGTCTTGAAAAATCATTCCGATTTGCCTTCTAATCTTTGGGAATTCTTTATATTTTAATTTGGTAATATCAATTTTTTCAAAAAATATTCTTCCTTTGGTAGGTTTTTCTTCGCCTATTAATAATTTAAGCAGAGTTGATTTCCCAGCACCAGACTTGCCCACAATAGCAACAAATTCGCCTTTCATTATTTTTAAATTAATATTATCCAACGCAACCGTATGGCTATTGTAAACTTTTGAAACATTTTGAAAATATATCAATTCCTCATTCATATTAATTATTTTAACATCAATGATTTGTTTTTGCAAACAATTATCTATTTAGCAGAATCTCTGCTTGAATAAAAGAATCCAAATCCCCATCCAAAACTTCATAAATTTGATTAGTTTCAATGTCTGTGCGCAAATCTTTGACTAATTTGTAAGGGTGGAGAACATAATTTCTAATTTGATTACCCCATGAAGGTTCAACTTTTTGTTTTAAAACATTTCTTTCTTTATTTTTTTGTTGCTGTAAAAGATTAAATAGTTTGATTTTTAATAAATGAAGCGCTTTTTCACGGTTTTGAGCCTGAAAGCGTTCGGTTTGACATGAAGCAGACAGGCCTGTAGGTAAATGCACCACCCTCACAGCCGTTTCTCTTTTGTTCACATTCTGGCCGCCGGGACCTGAAGAACGGAAAAAATCGAATTTTAAATCTGCTTCATTAATTTCAACATCTTTTAAATCAAAATCTTCAATTTGAGGCAAAACTTCAACTAGGGCAAATGAGGTGTGCCTTAACTTCTTGGCATCAAAAGGTGAAACTCTAACAAGACGGTGCACGCCGCTTTCGTTTTTTAAAAATCCATAGGCATAAGGGGTGTTAATTTCTATAGAAACATTTTTTAATCCAATTTCACCGCCCGCTTCTTTTGAGCCACCACCCTCTTCAGAAAAGTGTTGATGAATAATTTGATAAGGCCAATTCTTCTTTTCAAAATAACGACAATACATTTTTAAAAGCATCCGACAAAAATCTTCAGCATCTCTTCCTCCTTGACCAGCCGTAATAATCATAATCGCCTCATTTCTGTCATAAGGCCCTGATAAAAAAATGGTTAATTCTTTCTCTTTTATTTTATGTTCAATATTATTCAATTGATTTTGGACTTCTAAAATTAATTCATCATCATTATCGGCTTTTTTCAATAATTCTGCTAAATCATTTGTTTCTTTCTCGGCATTCAACCAAAAATTTATTTCTTCCGTTAATTCATTTAATTGCTTCATGATTTGAGCGGCTTTATCAGGAAATCCCCAAAAATCTGGACGTTTGCTTTCTTCTTCTAATTCCTTTGCTTTTTTTATTTTTTCCGAAAAAGAAATTTTCTCTTTTATATTTTCAATTTTTTCTTTTAAATTTTCTATTTGAGTCTGGATTTGCTTCATTGATTTTTCTATTATTAACTATTAACCAAAATCGAATGAGCCGAGGAGAGGATTCGAACCTCCAACCCATCGCTTACGAAGCGATTGCTCTGCCATTGAGCTACCTCGGCAAAAATTTGAATATCAAAGAGCTAATCTGAGCGGGTGAGCGGATTTGAACCGCCGATCTTCTGCTTGGGAAGCAGACGTGTTGCCGCTACACCACACCCGCATCAAAATAAATCTTTAAAAAATCCTTTGATATTATCTATTATTTCCTCCCAAAATGACTTTGGCACTTGAACAGTCGAACTTTGTTCTTCTAACTGTTGCATTATTTCTTGAGGCACCACCATTACTTTTTCCCCCGATTTTTTTAAAACATAAAGCTCCCGCGCTAAACGTTCTAATTCTTCTTGATTTTTTAATCGTTCTATTTCGTTTTCCAAAGTCTCGTTCTCTTTTTTTAAAGCTTCTATCTTATTTAAAATTGCCTCATATTCCATTTTTAATTTTCGTTCGCTAAGAATTTGGCGAGAAAAGTAAAAAATAACGATGATGGCTAAAATTAAGAGAAAAATCAGTAAAAATTTGGAATGTAAAATTCTCCGCATTGTTCTATTATTTTACACAGAAAATCATAAAATCTCAAGTTAATCCAATTTTAAAAGATCGAGATATGTTTTGGTAGAAAGATGGACACGTCCCCTCTCTTTTAAGCGCTTTTTCCCTTCTTTTTGTTTTTTCCACAACTTCATTTTTCGCGTTCGATCGCCGCCATATAGATAACCCGTAACATCTTTTTTTAATGCTGGTAAGTTCTCTCTGGCAATAATTTTATTTTCAATCATTGCTTGAATTGCCACAACAAAATTTTGTCTTGGTAAAACATTTTTTAATTTCGCAACTATCTTTCTGCCTTCTTCTTCCGCAAATTGACGATGAACGATTCGCGCCAAGCTTTCCTCTTTTTCGCCAGCTAACAAAATTTCCAACTTTACCAAATCGCTTTCTCTATATTCTAAAAATTCATAGTTCATAGAAGCATAACCTTCGGTTGCGCTTTTTAATTTATCGTAAAAATTAACAATAATCTCACTTAACGGCGCTTCAAAAATTAAAATAAGCAGATTACCTAAATATTGAGTCGTAAGATAATCTAGCCGATGCCTATCTTTTAATTCCATTATAGCCCCTAAATATTTCTGTGGCGTAATAATTTCTAAACGCACCCATGGTTCTAAAATTTTTAAGATGCGGTCGCAATCGGGCATATCCGAAGCTCGATAAACATTAATCTCGCTTTTATCTTTAAGAATTACTTTATAATTAACAGATGGTGTTGTAAAAATAACATCAATTTTATATTCTCTTTCCAATCTCTCTTTTATTATTTCTAAATGAAGCAAACCCAAGAAACCCAAACAAAAACCCTGTCCCAAAATAGAAAAAAATTCGGTTTTGTAAACTAAACTTGGATCATTGAGCTTTAACTTTAAAATAGCGTTCTTTAAAAGATTTATATCGTCATTGGAAATTGGGTAAACACTCGCAAAAACCATTGGCTCGGGCTCTTGATAACCTGTTAATGGCTTAACCTCCTCAAAAACAAAATCAAAATTTTTTAGTTTAATTTTTGAAGGAGAAATCAGAGTAATTGTATCGCCCACCCTAACTTTTTGAGGTTCTTTTAAACCAGTTACAATATACCCAATTTCACCCTCTCTTAAACAATCGGCTGCTTCCAAATTAGGTCTAAAAATTCCAACCTCATTAATTTTGAATGGCGTTTTTGATGCCATTAAAAATCCGTATTCGCCCGCCTTAATTACGCCATCAACAATTCTGACATAGGAAATAACACCTTTATGATCATCGTAAAGCGAATCAAAAACCAAAGCCCTTGTTTTATTTGTAATATTCGTGATTGGAGCGGGAATTTTTTCAATTACCGCATTAAGTAAATCAGCAACGCCTTCGCCGGTTTTAGCAGATACTAAAAAAATTTCTTCCTCTCCTACCCCCATCAATGCTAACAGCTCTTTCTTAACCTCTTCAATTTGGGCATTGGGCAAATCGATTTTATTAATCGCTGGAATAATTGTTAAATTTTGTTTTTTAGCTAATTGATAATTGCCCATCGTTTGAGCTTGAATACCTTGAGTAGCATCAACCAATAAAATTGCGCCTTCAACCGCCGCCAAACTTCTTGAAACCTCATAGGTAAAATCAACATGACCAGGAGTATCAATTAAATTCAAGATGTATTTTTCTCCTTTATAATAGTAAGTCATTCTAACAGGTTGCATTTTAATTGTAATTCCCCTTTCTCTTTCTAAATCCATTTGATCTAAAAACTGCTCTTTCATCTTTCTTTTATCCACCGTTGAAGTTATTTCCAAAAAACGATCGGCCAAAGTCGATTTTCCATGATCAATGTGGGCAATAATAGCAAAATTACGAATATTT
Source organism: Patescibacteria group bacterium (assembly GCA_026415775.1). Lineage (NCBI taxonomy): Bacteria > Patescibacteria group bacterium. Next base: position 320,741 of record JAOAGL010000001.1, on the reverse strand, counting down.
TTCATGATGTCCAAAAATATTTTTAATTAGAGGATACTCACTTAATAATTTTAGAAGTTCTTCTTTTATTAAGATATAACTAAAAAATAAATAAATCGAGATAAACACCACGCCTCCGCCAATTAAATAAACAAGAGCGTCTATTTTGTTTTGAGGGGAAGGAAGAAAAAAAGAGATGATAAAGAATAAAATAAAGGTGATGGTAGTTGCTATAAAATTTTTTATAATAAATTTTTTAAAATTTAGAAAAGCGGCGCTTCTTCTTTCAAAAACTTTTCTCTTGTTCATAAAAATAATTAACAAGAGAAAATTTAAAAAATTACTAACAATAAATGATATAGCAACGCCTTTAATTCCCATTCGCGACGCCAAAATCAAGCTTAATCCAATATTTAAAATATTAGCACCTAAACCCGCAAAGAATGGCCGCCACGCATCTTTCTGAGCAAAAAATACTCTTATTAATAATGGGAGCAGTCCAGAAAAAATAATATTTAAAGAAAAAATGCCTAAAATTAAAGTTGTTTCATTTTGCGCCATTAAATCAAAGTTTCCATATTTTAAGGTTAAAAAAACGATTTGTTGCCGAAAAAGAAAATAAAAAGCCGAAACGGGCAAAATAAAAAATAGAATATTTTTTAATGTTTTAACAAAAAAATTGATAAATTGCTCTTTCTCAAATGCCGCAGCAGCCAAAATAGGAAAGGCAGAAATTGCAAAAGAAATGGCAAAAATATTTTGAGGCAAAGAATGCAAATCATTAGCAAAATTAAAAATCGCCAAACTCCCCTTTTCTAAATGTGAAGCGATAATAGTAATAACCAAAAAATTAATTTGCGTGGAAATCAAACTTAATGTCCGCGGACCAGCAATACTAATTAAATTTCTTAAATTCTCCGATTTGAAAGATGGTAAAAATTTAAATTGAAAATCAATATTTTTAAGTGAGGGAATTAAAATTGCTAAATGAAGAAAGGCCCCCAATAAAACACCTAGAGCTAAACCAATCGGCCCAAAAATTTTTGTTAAAAAAATAGCGCCAATAATAATGCCTAGGTTATAAAAAATTGGCGAAAGCGAAGTCACAAAAAAACGACGAAAAGTTTGCAGCATTCCTCCAAAAATCGCGGAAACGCCCAAAAAAATCGGTTGGAACATCATAATTCTTAAAAATTTTGCTACTTCTTTTTGGGAAGACAAATCAAAACCCGGCACAATCAAACGAACAATAAATGGCGCCACAATTAAAACTAAAATCGCCATCATAAATAAAACCAAAATAATTGTACTTAAAATATTATTTGCTAATTGCCATGCCTCCTCTTTTGATTTATTTAATTTTTCGGCAAAAAAAGGAATAAATCCAGCAGATAAAGCACCACTAATAAAAATGACATAAATCAAATCTGGCACGCGAAAAGACGCCCAGTAAATATCTAAAATTCTGCTTGCCCCAAAATGCGAAGCCAAAATCCCATTTCTTAACAACGCAATTACACCATTCAATAAATAAAAAAATGCAATTATAATTGCACCGCCACTAATTGTTTTTGATTCAAAATTCAAAATTTTCTCAATCAATCTTTTCATACTTAATCAACCTAATTTTAATTTCTTCCACGAAAAAAACAAGCCTTATTTATCCATTATTAATGTCTTTAAATTTTTGTAAATCATTGTCACCAAAATCGGACCCATTCCACCCGGTGTCGGAGTTATCAAAGAAACTCTGTTTTTTATTGAATCAAAATTAACATCACCACTTATTGTATCTTGTTGTTTCTCAAAACCAAAGTCAATCACTATCGCTTCATTCTTAATCCATCTCTCATCAATTAGATTGGCTTTACCAACACCGCTAATAACAATATCGCAATTTTTAATAATTTCTTGTGGATTTTCCGTATTAATATCAACACAAAAAACCGTGCATTTTTGTCTTAATAACCAAATAGCAATTGGAAAGCCAATTAATCGTCCCAAGCCAACAACACCAATTTTTTTCTTTTGAAAATCAACTTTATATTTTTCGAAAATAAATTTTAAACTTTCAACTGCTGGCGGCAGAATTTTACTCCTTCCCAAACAAAATTGACCAAAATGGCGTTCGTTTAAGACATCGGGGTCTTTATTAATCGGAATTATATTGGCCAAAGCATTGGTATTAAATTTTTCCGACAATGGCAACTGCAAAATAATCCCTTTTATAAAATTCTTTCTACTAATTTCATTGATTTTTTTTCTAATAGTTTTATTGGAAAGATTTTTATCAAAATGGAAATGAAAAAATTCTATTCCCAAATAAGCGGCGGCTTTTTGTTTTTGTTTAATAAAACTCGTATTTTCTTCTTTATTACCAATAGAAATAACCGCCACAGCTATTTTGCAATGTAGAAAAAAATTTTTTAACTCATCTAAAACTTCTTGAGCTAAATTTTTTCCATTGATAATTTCCACAATTTTTATCTATAAATAAGATAGACTGTCGTACCGCCATTAATAAAAATTTTGGCTAAATCAATATCAGGCTCATTCAGCGGTTTTGACCAGTTGAAATTTGGTATTTTCATTTCCCAATAATGCCTTTCGTTGTTGGCGAAGTTTTCGATTTTAGAAAGATGGATTCTCCCATCTGGTAATTTAGAAAATTCAATTTGCAAATTGCCCGCCCGCGATGATAAAACAAGAGCATCATATAAACTTAGTCGTCCCATTACCACATCTCCCTCAAAAATTCTTTTATTTCTACTGTCATACTGTAGAATTAATCGCGCCTTATTCGCTTCAATTCGTGAAAGATAAACCTGTTGGGTTAATTGATTATCAAGCATAAAGAGGTAGCTATTTAAAATAACGGTTGCCACAAAAATAACAGCCATAAAAGAAATTGCTCCCCAATATAAAGAATTTGAAATAGGTATATCTCGCATATTTTTTAAAAAATATTAAAAAGAGACAAATATAAATCTACTAAATTTGAACCCCAAAAAATAGTTATTAAAACACCAAGCGCCAAAAAAGGACCAAATGGCACCATTGATTTTAAAGTCCTTTTTTTGGCTACTAGAAGTATTATACCAGCAATTGAACCGAAAATAAAGGCTAAAGCTAGGGCTATAATGCTATTAGTAAAACCCAAGATTAATCCAATAAAAATACCTAATTTTACATCACCAAAACCCATCCCCTTGCCGCGACTAAAGAAATAAATTAAAAACAAAAAGCCACTTATTAAAATTGCCCCTAAAATCGGCGACAACAAAAAAGGAATCCGACAATTAAAATAATCAATGTAAGAACCTAAGAAATTAATGCCACAATTAAAGAAATAGTTATTTGGATTTTGACTGATAAAATAAAAGGAAATAATCATTAAAACAGCAAGCGCTACACCAAAAATAATATAATTATCAGGCAAAAGATAATATTTAAAATCGATTATTGATAAAATAATCAGAATTGCTAAATAAATAGCAAAGAAAAAAAACAAAACAATCGGCCAAAAATAAATGTGTTGCGCCAAAGCTAATCGCACTGGTGTTAAATTATAAATTTTCAAAAACAAACCCAAAAAAATTAAAGCCGTTATAATTTCAACAAGAGGATACTGCCAAGAAATTCTATTTTTACAATAGCGACATCGGCCTTTTAAAAAAACAAAACTAAAAATTGGTATTAAATCATACCACCTTAATTGATGCAAACAAAAAGGACAGCGGGATCGACCGCTGACTAATTGAGAAAATTTAATATAAGAATCGGGCTGGAAGCGAGTTGTTATTACATTAATAAAACTCCCCACTCCCAACCCGATTAAAATCACAATCAAACACAAACCACCAACCATAAATCTTACATTCCTACACAATAAACAGGATCCTCACAATTAACATTAATAGTAACACCCGCCAAATTAACAGGGTTACCATCTATATCATTAGCCAATAAAGATTGGTTACCTGCTGCATCTTCAATTGTTGCGCCAATTACATAGTGTTGCTGAGTTGCATCAACACCATACACATAATTATAAGTGGCTGTTGGATCTTTAGGAATGCTTGTGATTCCGATACCAGCACCAACTAACGCCGTTTCTAATGCGCTCCAAGTATTAACATTTGGATAATTACCATTTTTCATATAATATACTTCCAAACCATTCTGCACCTCTTTTAAATCAGCAATTCTTCTAGTATCTCGACCGCGGGTTCTAAAACTGGACAAACCAACCAAAATTAACGCGGCCAACAAACCAATTACCGCAATAACGACGAGCATTTCAATTAAAGTAAAACCTTTGTTTTTATTACGCATTTTTATTTATTTTTTGATAAATCGACCTTTTATATATTTTAAAATATTAAAATCAAATTTAAAAGACCTGGGCTAAATTATATATTGGCAAAAGCACAGCGGCAATAAATAAGCCCATAAAAACGCCCAAGGCAATAATTAGAATAGGTTGAATAATTTCCGCTATATTGCTTACTGTCTGATCTACTTCATTGCTATAAAAATCCGCCACTCGCATTAATAAATCTTCTACTCGCCCCGAGGATTCACCAACCGAAATCATTTGAATCACCATTGGCGGAAAATAATCGGGATATTGAGCAAGATATTGAGAAATGGAAGAACCTGTTCGAATGGCCTCAGCGGTATTTGCAAGAATTTTTTCATAAACAATGTTTGTTGTAATTTTACCAGCAATTTCTAAAGAATTAGCAATTGGCAAACCGCCTTTAATCAAAGCGCTACAAGATGAAGAGAAGCGACTCAAGGCAACTTTTTTAACAATGCCTCCTAAAATAGGAATAGAAAGGGTGGTTTGCTGCCAAAACCTCCTTCCCTCTTCTGTTCTAATATATCTAACAAGCAAGATAATAACTGCGCCAAAAAAGATAATCAACCCCACACCCCAATTTAAAATAAAATCACCGATGTTTAATAAAAACCTCGTGAGAAATGGTAATTTTACATCTGCTTCAACAAAAACGCTTTTTAATTGCGGAATCACAACGGTAACCACCAAAATTAAAACAGCCAAAAAAACCACTAAAATAAATATTGGGTATATTAAAGCATTTCTAAATCTGCTGGTTAATTTATTCTCTTTTTCTAGATAATCAGCCAGATAATTTAATGTTTCTTCCAATCGACCTGATAATTCTGCGGATTTAATCATATTAATATAAAAATCAGAAAAAACTCTGGGGTGTTTTGATAGGGCTTGGGAAAGATATAACCCCCCTTCAACATCAGTAAAAACATCAAAAACAGCGTCCCTTAAAATTGGGTCATTTATTTGATTGTATAAAGTTTTTAGAGCATCAATTAATTGAACTTTAGCTGAAAGCAAAGTGCTTAATTGCCTTGTAAAAATCATCAGATTTTTGATTTTTACTTTTTGAAAACTTCTAAGTAAATTTTCAAAAAATCCTTTTTTCTCCAAAGATTCAAGAGACAGAACGTAAATTTTATTATCTTGCAAAACTCGAATTGCCAAATCACGATTGCCAGCTTCAACAACGCCGCTTTGAATTTCTCCTAATTCATTTCTACCCGTATATCTAAATTTAGCCATATTTTATCGAGCCAAAAGATTTGCTAATTCGGCCGGATTTAATGAATACGATTGGGCTGTTTCTAAAGAAATTTCGCTTTGTTTTACAAGATTTGCCAACGAACGATTTAAAGAAATCATTTTTTCTTGGATGCTAGTTTCAATAACTAAATCAATTTGATAAACTTTATCATCTCTAATTAAATTGCGAATGGCAGAATTTGTTATCATAACCTCGCAAGCAGGCACGCGACCACCATTTAACCGCGGCACTAATCTTTGAGAAACAATACCTACTAACGTTGAAGCTAGCTGGGTTCTGATTTGGGCTTGTTGTGAAGCTGGAAAACTATCAATAATACGATCAATTGTCTGGGAAGCAGAATTAGTATGAAGAGTTGAAAAAACCAAATGCCCAGTTTCAGCGGCTGTAATAGCAGTTTGAATTGTTTCTGGGTCGCGCATTTCACCGACCATAATTACATCCGGATCTTGTCGCAAAACTGAACGCAAAGCGCGATGAAAACTCAGAGTGTCGCTAAAAACTTCTCTTTGGTCAATAATTGATCTATCCTGAATAAAAACATATTCTATTGGATCTTCAATTGTAATAATATGCGTGGTTCTTTTATGATTAATTTCATCAATTAAGGCAGCAAGAGTTGTTGATTTGCCATGCCCTGCTGGACCAACCACCAATACAAATCCCTGAGTATATTTAGTAAAATCATGCAATACTGGCGGCAAATTTAATTCTTCAATGGTTCTAATTTTATAAGGAATAAATCTTAATGAGGCGGCCATATTGCCTCTTTGAAAATAAACATTAACACGAAAACGCGCTTTATCGGATAAAGTATAAGAAAAATCAACTTCTCTATTTTTAAGAAATTCTTCTTTTTTTTCTGCTGGAAGAAGAGCATCAACTAAACCAGCCACAATATCCTTTGTGTAAACTTCCTCTTTAACAATAGGAACTAATCGTCCATCAATTCTTAAAGTTGGTTTGCGGCCAACCGAAAAATGCAAATCAGAAGCGCTTTCTTGCGCTGTAAGCATTAAAAGTTGTTCTAATTTGTCTTTATAAAATAAATCCATATGTTTTTCTATTTTATTTTATATTATAAACCAATTTTATTCCAATTTCACTGTTTCTTTAAGAACCTCATCAACCGAAACAATGCCTTCTAAAGCTTTGATAATGCCATCTTGTCGCAAAGTAACCATTCCCTGCCTTTCCGCCTCGGCTTTGAGATTAGCTTCTGATGGATTAGTTAAAATCACCTGCTCTAAAGACGGTGTCATTTTTAAAATTTCAAAAATGGGAATACGGCCTTTCACTCCCTTAAAATTACATTCTTTACAACCCTGTGGTAAGTAAATTTCGTATTTTTCTTTTTTGTATTTCTTTTTCAATTCCGAAGGCAGTGAATCAATTGTTTTTTCAATTTCTTCTTTTAAAATTCCTGTGGCTTCAACTTTTTGTTTACAATTATCACACAACTTCCCAACCAATCGCTGAGCAACCATTAAAATAAGCGATGCTGGCAACAAATAAGGCTCAATTTTCATATCAATTAATCGCGGAATAACTCCAATAGCATTATTAGTATGCAACGTCGAAAGCACTAGATGACCAGTAAGGGCAGCGTGCACAGCTAATTCAGCCGTTTCATTATCGCGAATCTCACCAACCATTATTACATCAGGGTCTTGACGCACAATCTGTCTTAACCCCGAAGCAAAATTATAACCAATTTCTGGTTTAACTTGAGACTGATTTAATCCTTCAATAAAGTACTCTACCGGATCTTCTAAACTAACAATATTGATGTCTTCTTGATTTAATTTTTGGAGAACAGCGTATAACGTTGTTGTCTTACCAGAACCCGTTGGACCAGTAACAAGAATCATACCAAAAGGCTTTTCAATTCCCTCTAGAATCAGCTTTTGATGGTAGTCTTTTACACCCAGCCCTTCAATTGTTTTTAATCCGATATAAGGATTTAAAATACGAATGGCCACTTTTTCACCCAACGCAGTTGGCAAAGTTGAAACACGAAAATCAATTTCTTTATTGTCTAGCAATGTTCGGAATCGTCCATCTTGAGGCACGCGTGTTTCGTCAATTTTTAAATCAGACAAAATTTTAATGCGAGCGACAATGGCGGGTTGCAATTCCAAGGGCAAGCTCATAATTTCTTTTAAGTCGCCATCCAATCTGAAACGCACTCTTAATCTGTTTCGCATCGGTTCGATATGTATATCAGAAGCATCGGCATTAACCGCTTCTTCCAAAACAGTTGAAACAATTTTAATCACAGGCGCCTCTTCAGCAATCACCCCACTAGCTTCATCAATTCTAATAATTCTTTGTTGATATAATTGGTGGGTTGCTTTTGCTTGGCGTTTAAATATTTCTACACTATCTTGAATTTCTTTTAAGCGAGTAGCAAATGACCGATAATTTTTCCACAAATTTTCTAAATCGCTCTTTGCAACAAGATAAATGGCGATATTCAATTTTTTCTGTTTAGCAATAAATTTCAAGATATCCTGTGCCTTAGTATCATCAGGATAAAGCATACCGACATACAAAGTATCCTTTTCTTTTTTAAAAGCAACAATCTTGTGGGTTCGAGAAACCTCCTCGGGGATAATATTCAAAACTTCATTAGGTACTATTTCTTCTTTTGTAAATGTCTTTAAAGGAATTTTATAGTACTCGCTTTTAATTTTGGCTATTTCCTCATCAGAAATAAGATTGCGTTCATAAATTAAATCTTCAACATTGCGATTTAAATTTTGGCTTTCTTTTAATAAACGATCAGCCAATGATTGGTTTATCTTGTTATTTTTAACCAATAAATCAAGAAAGTTTTTATTTGGAATCATTGTAAAATTAGTATGGAATAAATGGATTAGGACGACCCAGGCTGGGCAATTCTACCGGTTCAGCATAGGAATGCAAAGATTGAAAAATTGGATTGTTTAAAATCTCTTCTGGTGTTAATTTTAAACTGCTTAATCCACCAGTTATATCCGCTGTTGTTGTACCAGTAGTTTTTATTGCGGTTGTTGTTTGTGATGTAATCGCTCCAGTCTCTTGGGTTGCGACATTAACAGTTGTAACAGTTGTCTGTTTTTTTGCAATTTTTTCAGGTGCAAAAAATACAAAATAAACTATAGCAATAGCAGCAATAAGAATAACTATGATAACGTAGATGAAAATATTTGTTTTTGGTTTTTGCTCTACTGTTTCCATATTATGGTTGATAATAAAAATTTAGATTGACGCGGAAATTAAAAATATTAGTTGTTGTTTTTTCCGAAGCAACCACGCCAGTAAAATTAATGGAGGTAACATCCATTAATCTTATATTAGTTTCTATAGCATTTAACCAAGTTTTAAAAGATTCGTATGTGCCAACCATAGACAAATCAACATTAACAGATTGAACCGCGTTAATTAAAGATGCTTTTGCACTACCACCATCAACACCAGTTGCCGTGGATGTTGCACTTTGAAGAGGAGGTTTAATGGTGATATTTTGGATTAATATTCCGCTTTCAGAAGAAATTTTATCCAATTGTGCTAAAACGTTAAAAAGCTCGTCGGTTTTGGGGAGCGTTAATGAAATCATTTGATTAACGTTTGATAAATTTTTATACTGATTAATTATGTCTTTCGCCAGCTGTAAAGATTTGCTCTGACGAGCATATTCTTCTTTAACAAGCTTCAAACTATCATTTAAATCAAGAACTTTAAGTAAATTTGGCCACGTATAATTAAAGAAGGTTATCACGGATATTAAAAAGAATATGATTGTCAGTATTAAACTAAAATTTCTTTTTGTTGTTTCTTTCATAGTTTGATTATTTTAAAACGAAATTGGGATTAAAAGTAATTTCAAAAGCGAAAGTGACCTTATCACCAGCTATTCTTACGTTGGATAAATTCACCTTATTAAATTCGGAAACTTTTTGAAATGCCAACATTTGTTGAGCCAAAAACTCCAAATTATTTGAATAACCATCTATTTTTAAAGTTTTATTTTTATAATCATAAGAAAATGCGGAAAAGGCAACTTTTGGATGAGTAATCAATTCTAATCGTTCAAAAATTTTGGAAGAATATAAATGATTACTAAGCAGCGCTTTTAAATTTATTAATTGCGAATAAAAGCCTAGAACTTCCCTTCTATCGGTTTCGGAAATCTCATTGCTTAAAGATTTTATTTTATTGTTTAAATCACTAATGTTTTTATTTAGATAGTTTTGATAAAATACGGCAATAAAATACAACCCCAAAGAAATAATTAGTAAAATTATTGAAAGGGTTAATAATCTACCCAACCATCCACCAGATCTTTTTTTAGCGTATAAATCTATATTTTGAAACTCAGCCATATATTTAAATTATAATATTTTTTACAGACTATTCCAAGCCCTTAAGCGCCGCCCCTGTGGAAATAGAAAGAAAAGGTGCCACATCGCGCAAAAGAGGCTCTAAGAAATCAACATACTTTATATCCTGAAACGGCCAACCCTTTTCAACGGAAGTATTCAAAAAATCCTCAAAATACTCCACCAAACCAGGCATATTAGCTCCTCCGCCAGTAATAATAATGCGTTCGATTTTTTTATTATTCTTTTGCTGATAAATATCCATCATTCTTAAAATTTCATTGCCAAAGTTATCCACAATCGGCATTAAAATATTAACGACACCCATTTCTTGAGGATCCACCTTAAAACCTTTTATCTTTTTAAATTCCTCCGCTCTTTCTTTATTAACGCCTAGACTTCGACTAATAACATGAGTGATTTCTGCGCCTCCAATATTTAAAGTTTCATAACTTACTAAAAAACCATTTTCAACAATAAAAAAATTGGTAATCTGTGTTCCCATATCAATAATCAAAGTATTTCTTTTATCACCCTTGATTAGTGAACGAATTAACGAAATGCCTTCGACTTCCCAGCCCAACACATTCAGACCTACTGCCTGTCCTATTCTCCTATATTTTTCAACCAATTCTCTTGGTGTGGCTACCAATACAATATTACTTTTCTCTTTTGTTCCTTCTGTAGTTTGACCAACCAACATCCAACTAATTTCCAACTCTTCTAATGGCACGGGTATATATTTTTTTGCCTCGAAAGTTACAGCCGTAGCAATTTCTTTTTTGTCTGTAAAGGGTAAGTCAAATTGGGTTATGAAACTGGAAAAAACCGGCAAAGAGAAAACAGCCCTTTTGGTTTTGGGTTTTAAAACCAAAAAGAGTTTTTTTACTAAATCAATTGTTACATCTTCCACCAATTTAAAATAATTGCTTTGAATTGTGGCGTTATTGCGTTCAAGATATCCGTAAGTTTCTAAAATGCCATAGTTTTCTAAAATTGGCTGGTCAACTGTGCCAGATAATTCTACCGCCTTAATATTTGTTGTCCCGATATCAATACCCAAAACACGCATAATTGAAAATTTTTTATCTCTTTTTTATTATAAAAAACAATTATAAAATATTAAATAAAATTATCCACAATGATGAAAATAAAAATTGTCAAAAATTTTATTTTTGATTGTCTTTTTCCTATTTATTGCGTTAATTGCCAATCTTTTATTCCTGCCGCAAAACAACTTTATTTATGCGATAATTGTTTGGATAGCATTGTCATTAACTCAGGTTTTATTTGCCCCATTTGCTTCAGAAGAGTGGTTGATTTTAAAAAATGTCTGCATTCTAACAAAAAATCACACCTCGACTTTTTGGGCTCCGCATTATTCTATGACCACCCCGTAATTAAAAATTTAATTCATCAATTTAAATACCAATATATTAAAGAAATCGCTTTCACATTGGCAAATTTTTTAAATGTTTTTTGGACCAAAACGACTAAAACAATTGAGGAGGATTGGGGAGGTTATATTGTTATACCAATACCTTTACATAAAAAAAGACTGTGCGAAAGAGGTTTTAATCAAAGCGAAGAAATTGCCAAAATTTTTGCCCACCAATTTAATTTTAAAATACTAGACAATATTTTAATCCGCAAAGTTGATAACCCGCCGCAAGCCAAAATAGAAAATTACGAGCAGCGTTATAAAAATATTAAAAATATATTTGAAGTAAGAAGCCCGGGATTAATAAACGGACAAAATATTATTCTTATTGATGATGTTTTTACATCAGGAGCCACCCTCCAAGAAGCAGCAAAAATTTTAAAAAATAATGGAGCTAAAAAAATTATAGGTCTTACTATTGCGCGTTAAAAATTATTTATAATAAATTTTGGGCAAAAATCTTAAATCCAAATATTCTAAGTTGCCGAAATCAAAATTGCTTTCTAATAATTTAGGTACGAATTTTGTTGTTTCCGACAATTTATTAAGATTGATTAAAATTTTAAAGCCGCCGTCGCAGACTACAATAATGTCCTGATTAGTAAGTTCGAAGTTTTTGAAATTAAATTTTTTATTGATAATTTGAGTTAAATCAAAAATTTGCTTCAAATCAATTGCTAATTTATCGCCTAAATGATAAATGTTATTCCCCTTATTATAAATTAAAATTAAATTCTCTTTATCGTTGCGATTTATTTGATAAAAGAGAATGCCGTCTTTATCTGCATAAAAATACTGGTTTGAAATTTCGTCATAAAATAAAAAAAGGGGGGTTCTTTCTTTTAATGAGATTTTAAGTGTTTTACTCACAAAATCTTTTTGACAGTTCACGCTCTCTATAGTGGGCGATGTTTCTTTGATTTTATTACACAAATCATCACTCCAAAAAAGAATGTTTCCACTTAAATCAAAAAGGTAAAATAGTTTTCGATTATTATTTATCTCTTGGATTTTTCTATAAACATCCGAAATTGAAACTAAATTATTACCGGCAATAATCAATCGCTGAAAAAGAAAAATTTTGGAATAAAGAATGGAAATGAATATTCCAAAAAAAACTATTAAAATCAAAAAGGTCATTAATAGCCGCCGTTTTTTTTGACGTCGTTTTTGAATTTGTCTTAGACGATAAGTATTAATGGAGCGCGCATGCATCAAATATATTATAAATTATAAATACTTTTTGAGCACCTCTGGAATTTCAATTGAACCATCTTCTTTTTGATAATTCTCTATGATGGCAACTAAAATTCTACCAATAGCAAAAGCAGTACCATTTAAAGTATGAACAAAACGCAAACCATTTTTACTCTTATAACGAATATTTAAACGTTGGGATTGAAAATCTGTACAATTACTACACGAATGGGTTTCCGCATAACGATTTTGAGAAGGCAACCACGCCTCAATATCAAAACTTTTTGCTGAAGGATTTGCCAAATCTCCACTGCACAATTGAATAACACGATAAGGAATTTTCAACGCCTGCATCAGTTCTTCTTCAATAGATAAAATTAATTGATGCTCTTTTTCTGATTGTTCAGGAGTACAAAAAATAAACATTTCTAATTTTTCAAAATAATGAACACGCCAAATACCTTTTGTGTCCTTTCCATAAGAGCCAGCCTCTCTCCGAAAACAAGGAGAGAAAGCAATATAGCGAAGGGGTAATTGTTTTTCTTCAAAGACTTCGTCCATGTGCATTGGTCCTATCGCCTGCTCTGCTGTCCCAATCAAAAATAAATCATCTTGAGGGAAATAATAACGCTCTGCTAAATCTTTTTCCTCATCAATATAACCCATTGCTTTCATTGATTTAGAAAAAATTAGAGCAGGCGGGACAACAGGAATAAATCCTTTTTCTCTTAAAAAATGCATAACCCAACGAACCAAAGCATATTCAATCATTACCGCTTCATTTTTTAAATAACCAAAACGTGTGCCTGAAACTTTCGCCGCCCTTTTGACATCAATCCAATTATCTTCAACCAAAGTCAAATAATCTTTTGCTTCAAATTTAAAATTAGGTTTTTTACCTACTTCACGCAAAACAACATTTTCTGTTTCATCTTTACCCACAGGCACATCTGTCAATGGAATATTAGGTATTCGATAAAGCAATTCATTTAATTGTTTTTCCAGAGGCTCTAAATTTTTTTCTAATTCTTTAATGCGTTGTTTAGTTGCTTTTGCTTTTTCTAGTTGGTCTTGACTGAAATTCTTTGAAGCTTCTTTTGATAAAATATTTAATTCAGCCCTTAGAAATTCTATTTCTGATAAAATACTCCTGTAATCCTTGTCCAACTCAACAATTTTTTTAATAATCCCCGAATCTCTATTCTTTTTATTCAAACCATCTTCAAATATTGAAGGATTTTCCCTAATTTGTTTTAAAAGATACGTGAGCATATTATTTATTTTTCATAAAAGGAAAGAAAATGACCTCTTTAATTGAAGGCGCATTAGTTAAAAGCATCACCAAACGATCGATACCAATACCCACACCAGCGGTTGGTGGCATACCATATTCAAGCGCCTCAATAAAATCCTTATCAAACGGCGACGCTTCTTCATTTCCGGCTCTTCTTCTTTGTTCTTGATTTTTAAATCTTTTAGCCTGATCAACGGGATCATTTAATTCTGAGTAGCCATTAACAAATTCGATACCAGCCACAACTAATTGAAATCGCTCTGTTTCATCTCTGTTTTCTTGTCGAATTTTTGCCAATGGAGATAATGCCACAGGATGATGAATGATAAATGTAGGTTGGATAATCTCTTCCATACATATTTTTTTATAAACTTCATCAAGAAGTTCCCATTTATTTTGATTCTTCATCTCTTCTTTTATTTCCACTCCCCGACTCTGCAAAAACGCTAAAATTTCTTTTTCATTATGAATGTTTGGATCTAGATTAGTTTTTTTCTTAATTAAATCTAGAAAATTAATTCTTGGCCATGGCGGTTCAAAATTAATTGTTTTGTTGTCGTAAACTAAAAGCAGAGGGTTGCTACTATCAGAAAAAGTCTTTTTTAAAATAAACATAATCAATTCTTCAATAAAATTCATCAACCCTTCATAATTTTGATATGCCCAATACAGCTCCATCATTGTAAATTCAGGATTATGTGTTTTATCAATGCCTTCATTTCGAAAACACTTACCAATTTCATAAATTTTCTCAAACCCGCCCACGAGTAATCTTTTTAAATAGAGCTCGGGCGCAATTCTTAAATAAAGGGGCATATTTAGAGCATTGAGTTTGGTTTTAAAAGGACGCGCCAAAGCTCCGCCATGAAGAGTTTGTAATATTGGTGTTTCAACTTCTATGAATTCGTTTTTCTCTAAAAATTCTCTAAGCGCCTGAATAATTTTTGCTCGCAAATTAAATCTATTTTTTATCTCTTTATTTAGAGCTATATCAAGATAACGTTTGCGAAATCTTTCTTCAACATCTTTTAAACCATACCATTCTGATGGTAGAGGTTTTAAGCTCTTAGCTAATAATCCCCAACCCAAAACCATCAAACTTTTTTCTCCGCGCTGTGTTTGAAAAGGATATCCATCAACCTCAATAAAATCGCTAACATCAAAATAATTTTCAACGTTTTCAAAATTTTTTGTTTCGCCTTTCTTAAAAACTAATTGTATATTTCCACTACCGTCTCTTAAATCAATAAAAATTATTCCTCCGTGGAATCGCAAGCTCATAATTCTCCCCGCCAAACAAACCTTTTTTCTTTTTTTGCTCCATTTTTCAAAATGCAGCAAAACCTCCCCAATGGAAGAATTTTTTCTCGATTGACTAGGATAAATTAACTCACCGTTTTTGGTCAATTCCGCTATTTTTTTCAATCTCAATTTTTTAATTTGATCAGCGGTAGACATAATTAGTTAATCTCTAAAATTTTGTATTTTTTGCAATTATTATTTGGACCACAAAATTTTATTTCTTCTCCCGCTTTTTTATTCAATAATGATTCCCCCAATGGCGATTTAAAAGAAATGCACTTATTAGCGGGATCGCTTTCTAACGAACCAACTATGGTGTACTCTAAAATATTTCCTGATTCATCTTCTAATTTTACTTTTGAACCTATATTTACTTTATCATTTTTTTCTTGTTTTTCAATAACAACGCAATTATGCAATATATTTTCCAATTCGGCGATTCGCTGGTCATTTTTTTGTTTTGCTTCTTTTGCTTCGGCATAAGCCGCATTTTCTGATAAATCACCAAGTTCTTTAGCGTGTTTTAAATCATTGGCAATTTTATTGCGAATTTTTGTTTTTCTTTCTTCCAATTCTTTTTGTAGTTCTTCGTATTTTTCTTTAGATAAATATATTTTCTCGCTCATAATAAAATAAAAAAACGATCTCTTAAAGACCCTGACAGTAACCGACCTAAAATCCTCTGTTTTTATAATACCACAACAAAATATCTTTTACCACCGGAATGGCATTCAATGATCCCTCTGGAACATCTTCAATTAAAACAAGAATGGAAATTTGCGGATTTTCAAAAGGAGCAAAACCATAAAATAAAGCATTTATTTTTGTATTACCAGCAGTTTGAGCGCTTCCGCTTTTTCCTCCAACGCTGAATGGCAAATCAGCCAAAATATGCGCTGTTCCCATAGCGCTTTTTACTGTTTGCCCCATACCCTCTTTTACAATTTTTAAGTAGTTTGGATTAAGAAAATTTTCTTTAATAACTTGGGGGTTGTTTTGTAAAATAATTTGATTGTTGTTGGTGTTGATATATTTCACAAGATACGGCCTTAATAAACGACCATTATTAATCAAGGAATTTAAACTCGTAATTAAACGAATTGGAGTTGTTGTTAAATCGCCCTGGCCAATAGAAACATTGTAGGTGTCGCCTACACGCCAAGATTCTTTGGTTTTTTCATCGGGAATATAACCAATTTTTTCCGCTGGCAAATCAATTCCTGTAATAAAATTAAATTGAAATTCCTCTAAATATTTTTTGATTTTCGCAATCCCCAATCCTTGATAATTTTCATAGCCGCCGCCGATAATATAAAAATAAACGTTGCTGGATCGTGCGATTGCATCAATCATATTAACATAACCATTATTGCGCCAATCAACAAAAATTGAAGGTTTATCAGGGAAATATGGATTGGGAATAGTGATATAACCATGAGTTTCAATTTTTTTGTAAGGATCAATGATGTTTTCTAACAAAGCAGCCATTGCCATAATCGGCTTGATAGTTGAACCGGGGTTGTATAATCCCAAAATCGCCCTATTAAATAATGGCTTACTATTATCATTGGTTAGCTTTTGAAACTCTTCGACGCTAATGCCCTTAGAAAAAAGGTTGATATCGTAACCGGGATAACTCACAAGTGATAAAATTTCACCAGAATTTGGATTGGTTATAATTACCACACCTCCCCTCGGTTTAATTCCTAAATTTTTTATCTGTTGAGCCAAACGGTTATAACTATACTGCTGAAGCTCAGCGTCTATTGTTAAATATAAATTATTACCATCGATTGGTTCTTTTACCACTCCTTCATTAAGAATTTCCATTGCCGCATTGCGTAAGATTTTAATTTCTCCATTCTCGCCTTTTAAATAATCCTCATAAAAAGCTTCTAGTCCATTTTTTCCGATTTTAATAAATCTCTGATAATAAGGGTTTTTCTCTAGATCCTCTTTGGAAACACGACCCGTATAGCCTAGAATGTGACTAAAAGCAAAGCTGTTTTGGTATTGTCTTAAATTTTGTTTCATCACTTGAATAGCGGCCGCATCAGCAAAATAACTTTCATATTTTATTGCTTCTTCTCGCGACAAATTACTCTTTAAAACAATCGGTTCAAGATTTTTATTTTCTTCTAATTTTTCCTCTGATAAAGAAACGGCAATTTCTTCATCTTCTTTAATTTTCTTTAAAAATTCCTCTCTTTCCTTTTTGTCCGTGGGCAAATAAGCGGGGAAAAGAATTAAATCAAAAACCTCTTGATTATAAACCAGCTCTTTATTAAATCGATCAAAAATTAAACCCCTATTGGCAATAATCGGGATAGAAGTTATGGCATTCTGCTGTGCGGCCAATGTTAGTTCTTTTCCTTTTGAAAAATTTAAAACAACCACCCACCCAAAAGAGAAAATAATAAAAAAAAGAAAAATGACCAACAATAAATCTAACCCCCATCGACCAATATCTAATTCTAATCTCTGCGTTTCTTCCAAGTCGCTTAATTTAGAAAGGGCTTCTTTATTAAATAAAATCTCCTCCGCCTCTAAAAAATCACTTTCTCTTTTTATTTTTTTATTTTTTTTAAGATGTAACTTCATTTTATTTTTTAATCATCTTTACAATTAATTTAAAAAATTCCCCCATTAATCCTAAAATAAAAACTAGTAGTGAATTTATCCCGATTTCTAAAAGATGCCGCCAACTTAAAAAATAATTAAAAAAGTTATTTTGAAAAAAAATGTAATTGATTAATACGTAGAAAAAATTAAAAACAATGGTCCCCAAAAAACCAATAAAAAAATTTAAAAATAAGTGTTTTTCTACTAAATATTTTCTCCCAAAAAATCTAAATAGCAATACGAGAACCAAGAAGCTAATTAAATAACTAAAATTAAAAAGGCTTGTAAAATCATAGATAAAACCTCCAATAAAAACACCGAAAAGAACTAACATCCAGCTGGGATTAAAAATATTAGCCAAAAGCCCCATAAGAACAAGATTTATTTTAACGCCAAAAATATCAAACCAATTAATAAAAGTTATTTGCAATAACGCTAAAAAACCAATAAAAAAACCGAAAATAATTATTTTAAAAAAATCTCTTATATTTTTTTTCATTGTCTTAAAGAATAACTAGTACTTGGTATAATTTTGTCCAATCAACAGCTGGTTTTACCTTTATTTCTTGAAAAACTTTACCAGCGGGCTTCACCGCTTCTTCTACTTCTCCAATATATAAATTTTTTATAAATTTATTATCCAAACCGGAAGTATATACAACATCACCGGCATTAATTTCTTCCTTAACAGGTATGAGGTCAATGCGAGGCTCCAAAAAACCATTCCCCTTAAAAAGTCCTTCGCTTTTCTTTTCACCTACAAAAACTGCGGCTTTAAAATCTGAATCGGTAATTGCCCTTGCGGTGCTAAAACTCTTCGAAACATCTATAACTTCTCCCACCAAAGTTTTTCCAGCCCACACGATTATCTGTCCGACTTTGATACCATCCTCTTCCCCCTTATCAATAATAAATGTTTGCGAAAAATTTAATGGTGAACGCCCGACAATATTCGCCAAAACGAAATTAAGATTTTTTGATTTTTTTAATTGCAGGGCATCCTTCAAAAGTTCGTTTTCATATTTTAAATCCTGATATTCAATTAAAAGCGATTTTAATGCCCGATTTTGAAAAATTAAAAAATTATTTTCTTCTTGAATATCTTTGTATTTAATTACGCCGTTAATCCAATAATCTATGTTTTTGACCACGTTTAAAAAAAATGTTCTCCAATTTTCAAAGAAAGTTTTGGATTCTGTTGCTGCTGAAACAAATTGGAGATTCAAAAAAATCCAATAAATAATAATCAAAATTATTAGATTATTCTTTTGTTTGTGATTCATAACTCACAATATTCTTGTACTTTTCTAAATCCTCAACAACCATACCCAAACCTCTAACAGTAGCAGTTAATGGATCATCGACTAATTTAACCGGCATCCCACAATAATTTTCAATTAAACGATCCAGGTTTCGCAACAAACTACCACCGCCAGACAACCAAATACTTTTTGTCGAAATATCAGCAACTAATTCTGGGGGTGTTTCTTCAATAGTTAAACGAATGGCCTCTATTAAAACTTTCAACGATTTGTCTAATGCTTTAGCAATTTCATCAGTTGTTAAAACAATTTCTTTCGGCAAACCAGTAGCCAAATCCCGCCCTCGCGCAATAGCTTCCCTTTTCTCCATGCCATTAATTTTTGCCGCTCCTATTTCTAATTTAATTTGCTCTGCGGTCATTTCTCCAATTAATAATCGATATTCATCTTTTACATATCTAATAATATCTTCGTTGAATTTCTGCCCGGCGATTTTTAAATTTTTATACCGTACAATACCACCCAATGAAACAACGACAATATCAGTTGTCCCGCCGCCAATATCAACCAAAATATTTCCTGATGGTTCAAAAATGGGTATATGACTGCCGATGGCCGCAGCCAACGCCTCTTCAATTAAATATATTTCCCCCGCTCCAGCATTCAAAGCCGCATCAGCAACCGCTTTTCTTTCAACTTCAGTAATACCGCAAGGAACTCCAATAACAACCCTCGGACGATAAGGTAAAATTCCCATTTTTGATTTGCGAAATTTCTTATAAAAATATTTGAGCATTTCTTCTGTTAATTCAAAATCGGAAATAACCCCATTTGTTAATGGTTGAACAGCCGCAATATGCGGCGGCGTCCGCCCTATCATTGCCTGCGCCTCTTTACCAATCGCTAAAATCTCACCTGTTTTTTGATTGTAAGCCACTACAGATGGTTCATTTATGACTATCCCTTCTTTTTCTAAATAAACAAGTGAATTGGCTGTTCCCAAATCAATTCCTAAACCCGGCGATAATTTGGCTAATATTTTTTTAAACATATTATTTTAAGATTTTTTTAAAATAATTTCCCAGTTGTGATAATTTAATAAATTCTATCTTATCACTATTTCGACTTTTAATTTCAATTGATTGCTTTTGAAGGGTTTTTTCGCTAATTATTGCTCGATAAGGAATGCCAATTAAATCAGCTTCTATTAATTTTTCGCCAGCAGAAAAATCCATACGATCATCATATAAAACTTCAATTTGATTCTTTAATAAGATATTATAAGCCTTTTCTGCTTCTTTCTTTATTTTTCTATCAATTTTCTCATCGGGATTATTAATTTTTATCAAATGAACCGCAAAGGGAGCGACACTTAACGGCCAAACAATACCTTTGTCGTCATGATAAACTTCAACAACCGTTCCCATTAAACGACCGACTCCTATTCCATAACATCCCATAATCACTGCCTTTTTCTTGCCATCACGATCAATAAAATACGCGCCGATGTCCTCGCTGAATTTGGTACCTAATTTAAAGATATTTCCCACCTCAACCGTTTTTTCTTCTTTAAGAAGACCGCCACATTGAGGACAAGTTTTTTTAGCTTTATATTCACCTAATTGTTTATTTTGGGCAAAGCCGCACAATTCG